>JAWXTR010000009.1:0-47667 GCA_044433365.1 Rikenellaceae bacterium | reverse complement strand
CCGGTAATCTCTTATGTCTAAAAAAACCTAAATTATTATATTTTTGCAAAAAATATAATTTTATTAAAAAAAACTGCTTTTTTATTTGGAAAAGTCTTAGAATTCGCAAAAGGGGTTTTGCGAATTAGCATTAAAACTTATAAATTCTCAAAATTTAACTCTGTAGCTTTAAATCTTTCTAGCTCTTCATCACACTTAACTTCCTCTTTAGGAGAGTCTAATTTCACATTATTTTCAGGGTAGTTATCTCCTATATAGTCTAATACCTCTGTTAGTGCGTTTGCAAACTTTTCGAAATCTTCTTTAAATAGAAATAGTTTTTGATTTTCAAATTGCGAAGAGCCATCTTTCATTAGTTTACGACGACTTTCAGTAATTGATAAATATTTTTCACCAGCTTTTGTCGATAAAACATCAAAAAAATATCTTCTTCTACCAGCCCACACAACTTTAGTAAATGCCGCTTTGTCAAATCCTTCTTTTCTCTCACCAAATTTGTTGTTTAAATTTTCCATAATTTTATGCTATTAACTGGGTTTGTGATTTAATTACAAATTATTATAAATCATTATTAATAACAACAAATATATAACTTTTATATTAAATATCCAAATAATTTAAAAAATATTTTAAAAATTATGTAATAAATAGGTAAAAAATAGCGTTGTAAGATATTTTACATCATATTGTCACTTAAATAAAAAAGTAAAATTTTATTTTTCTAATAACTATTTCACTATAAGTAGTGTAAAACAATTATTGCCATATTCTTAATAACACTCTTGGAGCGATATTTTTCACTATTAAATCTCAATATAGAACCACTATATTTTCGATTCAATAGCAAAAAATCTCATCTCCAATAGCACTTTTAAAAATACACCAATAATTATTTTACCCTACTTAGTTTCAAAAGTAAATTTATAAACTTACAATACAAATAAATCGTAATCATGTTAAATTTATAATTATTTTTAATTTATTTGTTGAAAAAATAACTGTAAATACTATAAAATAGGATAAAATTTGTATTTTTGTAACTATTTGGTTATTAGCTTATTTGGCTTAGATAATTTATTTAAATTTGGAATGTTATTGAAAAATTGATTATTTATGTAGATTTTGTTTGATAAATTTTACGTTAATTCAATTTTTTTATTTACATTTGCAGTAAATAGTGTATCTATTTTTTATGTATGATTACTATATAACTGAGAATACGTGGTTATAATTTATAAGTTTTCGTGGTAAAATTAAAATAATTAATATAAATGACTGATATTCAAGCATAAGCGAGGATGTGGTATACTCCCAATTATGCCTATACTGAAAAATATGGTAGATTATTCTGACAAAGGTACAGTTTGGTATGCTATGCAGACCACCTATAAAAGAGAGCTAAAGGCTAAATCTTTTTTAGATTCGTTAGGTATAGAGAATTTTATTCCTATGATGCAGAGCATTACGAGAGTTGTTGGCAAGAAAAAGGTCGTTGTAAAACCAGCTATCCATAATTTAATCTTCGTTAAAGCCGAGCTTACTCTATTAAACCATATAAAATCACGTCTTAATTTTATTCACAATATATTAATCGAAAATAATGGTAGACTTTCTCCAATAATTGTGCCAGAGAGGCAGATGGAGCAGTTTATTAATGTCGTTAGAACTTCTCTTGACAAGGTGATATATGTAGATCTCTCTTTGGCTCGTTTAGAAAAGGGCACAAAGGTGAAAATTACAGCAGGTCAGTTTGAAGGATATGAGGGTGTGCTAATGAAAGTTAAAGGCGCACGTGATAAAAGAGTTGTTCTAAATATAGAATGTGTAGTTGCTATTGCAATCGTTTCGATAGATGCTGAATTAATTGAAAAAATAGAGAATTAAAAATGTATATTCTTCTTCTAACTTTAATCATAAGTTCATTAATTGTAACTTTTCTACTTCCACGAATTTTACTTTTGTCTCTAAAAAGTAAGATACTAGATAAACAAGACAATAGAAAAATACACACCTGCGAAGCAACTAGGTTAGGTGGGGCTAGTTTCTTGCCTGCGATTTTTATCTCTGTTGTAGTTACTCGTGTAGTTTCCGATTTCTTAGGCATTAATGGTTTTGGTGCAAATCCAAAAAATGAACTATCAATAATGATGTGTTCGGCAATGATTCTCTACTACTTAGGCTTGTACGACGATATAGTTGGGGCAGGCTATCGTGCAAAATTTGCAATTCAAACTTTAGCCTCGTTAATGGTGGTTCTATCGGGCTGTTATATTACCGATTTAAATGGTCTATTTGGTATAGGATTAATTCCTATTTATGTTGGTGTTCCATTAACTGTGGTGCTATTAATTTTTATTACAAACGCTATAAATTTAATTGATGGTATTGATGGGTTGGCATCAATGATAGCTGCTATTGCTTTTTTAGTTTATGGTATCATATTTTATATGTGTGGCGAATATCGTTGTTGTATTTATTGCGTTGCATCTATAGGTGTATTACTTCCACTATGGTATTATAATGTTTTTGGGTTAAGAAAAAATCTCTCTACTCGAATTTTTATGGGTGATGGAGGAACACTAATTATTGGTCTTATTCTGTCGGTAATGTGTGTAACTTTGTGGAATCATCCGCTTGTGGTTGAAGAAAAATTAGGTGAAGTGTCATATTTATATCAAATTATGGCCTTTTCTGTATTGATTATTCCTTGTTTTGATGTTGTTAGGGTGATGATATGTAGAATACGTAATCATAAATCACCATTCTTACCCGATAAAAACCATTTTCACCACAAATTATTAAAATTTGGTTTGTCGCCTCACAAGTCGCTATTTGTGCTGTTTCTTATAAATACTCTCTTCTTGTCTATCAATAGTTTATTTGCAATTGTTAGCTTAGATATAAATATTATAGTGTTGATTGACATAATCTTATGGGTAACCATACATCAAGCACTTTCTTATAAAATAAACAGAAATATTTAATGAAAAAAATTATCTATTTTTTTGCAATAATATTGTTTTTTTGCTCGTGCAATACACAAAAACGTATTATTTATCTTCAAGACAACACTATTGAAACCGAGATGGCAACTATCAAAGGGGGTGAAATTAGACTAAAACCGACTGATATGATTTCGATATTTGTGTCGAGTAAAAACCCTGAATTAGCAACGATATTTAATCTATCTAGAGTTCAACAGACAATAGGGAGTAATAGCCTTAGTAGTGGGCAGAGTGGAACACTTGCCTATACTGTTGGTGATGATGGAACTATAGATTTCCCAGTTCTTGGAAAATTAAATGTAGAGGGGAAAACTCGTTTGGAGCTTGCAGCACACATCAAGCAGCAGATTTTGGATAGTGAATACATAAAAGACCCTATTGTTACAGTTGAATTTTATAATCTTACATTTTCTACATTGGGTGAGGTGTCGAAAGTAGGAACTTATGATATTAAAAAGGATAAAACTACAATTTTTGAGGCGTTGAGTATGTCGGGCGATTTAACTATTAACGGAAAGCGTGAAAGAGTGTTTTTGAGTAGAAAATTGGAGGACGATAAGCTAATAACCTACCAACTAAATCTTAAATCTAAAGATATATTTCAGTCGCCAGCCTACTATGTCCAGCAGGGTGATTTGATTTACGTTGAGCCTAATAGCGTTAAAACTAATCAATCTACAGTAAATGGTAATTCGTTAAAATCTACATCGTTCTGGATGTCGCTTATATCGTTTATAACCTCAATGACTTTGATAATAAACTAAATCTAATGGAAAACAATAAATCTTTCCTAACTTTAAGAGATATTTGGGAGATACTTTTAGCAAATATTTGGTTGTTTATAGTATCTTTAGTAATATCGGTATCGATAGCTGTATACTACATTGTAGTTACACCTCCTACATATAGTAGTATGGCATCTATAATGATAAAGAGTGATAAAAACGGCAATTCTTTAGGAGATTCACCTGTTTTTGATAATATGGGTCTGGTTAATATGAATACCGATATCAATAATGAGATTTACACCCTCTCAAATCCTACTTTAATGGAAGAGGTGGTTCGTAGATTATCTTTAGATTGTGAATATAAGTTAAAATATAGAGATTTAAGGTGGGTTGATATGTACAACAACACCCCTTTTAGAGTTGATATTGACAGCGCAATGGTAGCTTCTCGTTTCTCGTTTCATTTTACAACTGATGGTAATGATAGTTTTGAGTTAAGTGAGTTGATTGTAGGTGGTAAGGAGATAGATGGTGTGATAAAAGATAAATTTAGCAACTCTTTTCAGTTAGGAGAAGGTAAAATTACGATTGAAAAGAGAGGATTTATACCTTCGGATGTTAAAGACAATTTATACTCCTTTTCAAAAGTAAGCCAGGAAGATGCGGTAAGCAAATATGTTGGAGCTTTGAAAGTTGAGCTAAAAAGTAAAGATGCATCTATAATTAATTTGAGCATAATGCTAGGTTCAATTCAAAAAGCTGCCGATATACTAAATACTCTAATATCGGTATACAACGAAAATTGGATAATTGATAAAAATAGGATTACACTAAGTACGACAAATTTTATAAACGAACGTTTGGCAATTATTGAGCAGGAGCTTGGCGAGGTTGATAGAAATATATCAAACTATAAAAGTGAAAATCTTTTGCCTAATATAGGGGCGGTTACAGGAATGAACTTACAATCCTCTAATGAGATATTAAAGCAGCAAATTGCCCTAAATAATCAGCTTTCTATGGCAAAATATGTATTGGAGTATATTGAAAGTGATATTGAAAATAATAGGCAGATAACAATAAATTCGGGAATAGAGTCTTCGTCGATAAATGAGCAGATAAGAGCCTATAATGAGCTACTTCTTAATAAAAATTCCCTACTAGCAAATAGCAGTATCAACAATCCTGTAATTGCCGATATGATAGTCGATTTAAATGTTATAAAAAAAGGGTTAATCTCATCTATAAACGACCTAATATCGACAATTCAGCTTGAAATATCATATAATAAGCAGGAAGAGACAGTAACCAGAAAAAAATTGTCTAACAACCCAAATCAAGAGTTATATCTACAATCTACAGGACGTGAGCAGAAGATTAAAGAGGAGTTATATCTATTTTTACTTCAAAAACGTGAGGAAAATGAGCTAAACCAAGCCTTTACAGCCTATAATACAAAAGTGATGAATATGGCTCGTGGCAGTAGCTATCCAATTGCTCCGCAGAGAAATCAAATTTTATTGTTAAGTTTAGTAATTGGGGTGGTTTTGCCTATACTTTTTCTGATTGTAAAATCAAATATGAATGTAACAGTCGAAGATAAGGGTGATTTATCAAATATCACTATTCCGTTTTTGGGTGTAATTCCTGTAATTAAGAGTAAAAGGAGGCTGTTTAATCGAAAAATTGACAAAAAGGAGCAGATTATTATCTCTTCTGGGGGGCGTGATATACTGAGTGAGTCGCTTAGAATTGTGCGTACAAATTTAGATTTTGTAGCCTCTGTAAAAGATGAGTGTAAGGTGATAAATATTACCTCTTTTCATCCCAAAAGTGGTAAAAGCTTTATATCCATAAATTTAGCACTTAGTTTAGCCTCTAAAGCATCAAAAATCTTGGTTGTCGATACAGATTTTCGACGTGGGTCGTTAAGTACAATTGCCAGTAGTCCTAAAAAGGGGATTGTAAACTATCTTAATGGAATGGTTGATGATATTAATGATGTAATAGTAAAGGGTGGGTTATCGGATAATTTAGATATTTTACCAATGGGTGTAACCCCTCCTAATCCAACGGAGCTTCTGCTTACCGATAGGTTTGAACAGTTGGTTCTGGAGTTAAAAAATAGATACGATTACATAATTTTTGACTGTCCACCTGTTGAGTTGGTATCAGATGCAAAGATTGTTGAAAAAAATTGTAATACAACTCTATTTATTATACGTGCAGGGTTGATGGATAAGCGAGATTTACCGAGTCTACAGCAGATTTACGATGAAAAGAGAGTTAAGAGTATGGGGTTGGTGCTTAATGGTGTAGATTACCATAAGAATAGTAAATATGGCTATGGTCGATATGGAGGGTATGGATACGGTAAATATGGCTACGGAGGATACGGCGACCAGAAATAGGCGAATAGCCAAAAACACGATGATGTTGTATGTCCGAATGCTAGTTAGCATGTGTGTCGGATTATATACAGGTCGTGTTATACTCGATGCACTAGGAGTAGAAAATTTTGGTATTTATAGTGCTGTAGCTGGGGTTGTAGGTATGTCGACAATGCTAACTAGCTCATTGGGTAGTGCAATTGGACGATTTATAACCTTTGAAATCGGAAGTGGCAATAAAGAGCGGCTACGCTTAGTGTTTTCTGCCTCCCTGATAATAAATATTGGAGTAGCAATCTTTTTATTTATCGTAGTTGAGAGCGTAGGTGTATGGTTTTTAAATAATCGAATGGTGATTCCATCTGATAGATTGTATGCAGCTAATTGGGTGTTGCAAATATCTGTTATTAGTTCGATGTTAGCCCTGATTCGAACGCCATTTTGCACTGTAATCTATGCAAATGAGCGAATCTCATTGCTTGCTTACATCACAATTTTTGAGGTATTTGCAAAGCTGGCTTTAGCCTATCTAATCACAATTTCACCTATCGATAAGCTTATTTTTCATGCTATTTTATTAAGTAGTGTATCGTTAATTATTGGAATTATAAATTTTGTATATGCTAGGCGTAATTTTGAGGTGTGTAGAGGTATAAAGCTACTATATGATAGGGAGGTTTTCAGCGAGATATTCACCTTTGCAAAGTGGAATTTGATAGGCTGTATGGCAGCTATTTTAAGGAGCCAAGGAGGAAATATACTTCTAAATTTGTATGGAGGACCGGCGATAAATGCTGCTAGAGGTGTAGCCGATAGAGTTGTTAGTGCAGTTACAGGTTTTTCATCAAATTTTTTAGGAGCTGTATCGCCTCAAATCACAAAATCGTATGCCTCGGGCGATAGAGCACACATGATGAATTTAATATATAGAGGTTCACGATTTTCGTACTACATTTTATTGATTTTTGCACTGCCAATAATGCTAAATACTGATATTGTGTTGAGATTATGGTTAAAAGAGGTGCCCGACCACACAGTTTTGTTTATACAACTGACGCTAATTTATTGCATGATTGAGTCGCTCTCTTCGACGCTTATCAAGGTAATGGCAGCAACAGGAGAAATTCGAAATTATCAGATAGTTGTAGGTGGATTTGGTATGTTAAATTTTCCATTGGCACTGCTTTTCTTAGAGTTGGGTGCAGTGGTTGAAGTGGTGGTGATGGTATCAATTTTTGTATCTATAGTGTGTCTTGGATTGCGATTATATATGTTGCGAGGTATGGTAAGGCTTTCGCCTACCGATTTTATCCGAAGAGTGGTTTTAAATGTGTTAAATATTACACTGCTATCATCTATAATTCCTATTATTCTAAACTACTGTTTAGGTGATAGCTTTTTAGATTTTATAGTTGTAACAGCTGTTTCGGTTGTCTCAGCAGTATCGATGATATATTTTATTGGATGTGATAAAAGTGAGCGGAAATTTTTGAAAGATGAGATATTTTTTAGAATAGTTCATTCAAAATAATGATAAAAATCAGAAAAAAATCAAAATGTTGCGGCTGCGAGGCGTGTATTCAAATTTGCCCGCAAAGTTGTATCTCATTAGTAATAGATAATGAGGGTTTTCTTTATCCAAAAGTTGATAAAAGTAGCTGCGTAGATTGTGGATTGTGTGATACTGTTTGTCCTGTAATAAATCAGCGTGAAAGCCAAAAACCTCTCCGTCTTTATGCTGCAAAAAATCCAAATGAAGAGATTCGCAAAAATAGCTCTTCTGGTGGAGTGTTTACAATTCTTGCCGAGGATACTATTTCGAAAGGAGGAGTTGTATTTGGAGCACGCTTTGATGAAAATTGGGATGTTATCCACGACTATACTGAGACTAACGAGGGTTTAGCTGCATTTAGAGGCTCAAAATATGTTCAAAGTCGCATAGGCGACAACTTCAAAGAGGTTCGTCGCTTCTTAGAGGATGGTAGGCAGGTGTTATTTTCAGGAACACCATGTCAAGTTGCAGCTCTACGTCTATTTCTAAAGAGAGATTATGATAATCTGCTACTAATCGACCTAATTTGCTGCGGAGTACCCTCACCAGCACTCTGGAAAAGCTATTTAAAGGAGATTTGCCGTGAAAGAGGTATTGAGAAGATAGATGGTATTTATTTTCGTGATAAGTCTTTGGGGTGGAGAGAGTCTAGTTTTAGAATTGATGGATGTAATAAAAAAGAAAATATATTGTTTTTAGAGTCAAACGTAATTAATTATTATTACTTGGGGTTTGTAAATAGTTTATATCTTCGTCCATCTTGCCATAAATGCCCAGTTAAACCATACAGGAGGGTAAGTCAAATTACATTGGGTGATTTCTGGGGAGTGCAGGATTTTATGCCTGAAATGTATGATGATAAAGGGTCGAGTCTAATTGTGGTAAATAGTCAAAAGGGAGAAAGTGCTTTAGAAAAATATAGCTACTTGCTCCAAGAAGTTGATTCATCTTATTTTGATAGGAAATATAATCCAAGATATTTTAAATCCGCAAGAAAAGATAAAGATAGGGCAATATTTTATCGAAAATATAGAAAAGGTGTAGATACTTTGTCAATATTTGAAAAATATTGTAAAATCTATAAACATACCTTTTTTGAAAAGGTGGTTTGGAATTTAAAGCATATTAAAAATAAATTTTAAAGTGATGAAAATAGGAATTTTAACATTAACACCAATTAATAATTATGGGGCTATAATGCAGGCGTTTGCTTTGCAAACTGTTTTGAAAGGTTTTGGGCATGAGGTATATATTCTAATTTCAGAGGATGAAAGGAGAAAAGTTTGTGCTTTTGGTTTTAAACCCTCTCCGTTGGTTTACCCTTTTGTAATTTTAAAACGCTTGTATCGTATCTATATTAAGGGTGAGCGACATCTAAAAGTATCTATAACCAAACAATTAAAAAATGAGAAGAAAGTTGTTTTTGAACATATTTTAAAATTCATAAATGATAATATTCAAGTATATAATTGTCAAAATTATGCCTGTATTCCTGAAAATGAGTTTGATGCAATGGTGGTTGGGAGTGATCAGATATGGAATCCAAAGCATTGTAAAGATATTAAAAAATCATTTTTATCATTTGCTGAAAGTTGGAAAATCAAACGTGTATCTTATTCTGCATCTTTTGGTCGTGTAAATTTAAATAGATATAGTGAAACCGATGTTAAAATATGTAGAGAGTTGTTGCAAAAATTTGATGCTGTGTCGGTTAGAGAGGATTCAGCTGTAGTGTTGTGTGATAAATATTTTGGGGTCAATGCTCTTCATCTCCTTGATCCAGCTTTCCTTTTAGATGTTGAGTTTTATAATAAATTAATAGTAGATGAAAAACAACAGAAATGTGGAATATTTAGCTACTTATTATATGAAAATACTGACAATCAGATTGTATTAGAAATGGTCTCTAAATGGTTGAAAATAAATAGCACTAAAACGATTCTTCCGAAAGTTTATGTGGCAGAATCTAAAAATTTAATTGATTACGTATACCCTTCTCCGTTAAAATGGTTAGCTGCTTTTAGAGATGCTGAGTTTGTGGTTACCGATTCGTTTCATGGAGTTGTGTTTTCTATTATTTTTAATAAACCATTTGTAGTAAAGATTAATAGTGGAGCTGATGATGCACGTTTTTCATCTATTTTAAGGATGTTTGGTTTGGAAGATAGGTTGATTAGTAGTAGTGGCGAACTAACCGAGGCTCATCTTCTTCCAATTGATTATGACAGGGTAAATAAAGTTAAAAAAGAGTGGCAAATTAAATCATTTCAGTTTTTAAAAAATAATTTAAAGTAATAATGGATATATCAGTAATAGTCCCAATATATAATGTAGAAAATTATATTGAAAGGTGTCTGTGTTCACTTTTCGAGCAGACAAAGACCGATGGTGTTGAGTTTATTTTAGTGAATGACTCTACGCCTGATAGTTCGATGCAGATAGCTTATACTGTGATTAAACAGTATCCTAATTTAAATATAAAGGTATTAGAGCATACAGAAAACAAGGGGGTGGCTGTAACTAGACAGACAGGAATGGATGTCGCTATTGGAGATTATACCATACAGATAGATAGTGATGATTGGTGCGAACCGACAATGCTTGAAGATTTGTATGGAAAAGCAATTGAAACAGGTGCAGATATGGTTTGTTGTGATCTTTTCATTGATGATAAAGTTGTTAGTGTAAATGTAAATGTGAAGGATATATTTCTTAGTAACGCTATTATGAAAAGGTGGCTAGTATTCTGGAATAGATTAATAAAAAGAAGTTTGTATGTAGATAATTCAATAAAATTAGATTGTAGTTTAAAAAGAGGAGGAGATTGTTTGGTGCTTTTAAAATTATATCATTATATAAAAAATGAAGTTTACCTACCAAAGGCTTTTGTACATTATAATATAAAAAATCCTATGTCATTAACATTTAATAGTAATGGGTTAATATATGATTTTATAAAGATATTTGAGTTATACAATTTGTTTATAAAAGATAAAATAATTAGTAATGAATATTCACGTATAATATTGAACGATAAAATTAAGTTAAAAATAATGGGACTGAGACAGTATAGAGGTGAAAAGCAAAAAGAGATAGTAAATTCTTTAACTGATATTGACAGCTATATCTTAAAATCAAATTTATTTCCAATAACAACAAAAATCCCATATTTTTTTGCAATACATGGAATGCTTCCAATTGCAAATTTAATATTTAATCTAAGCGATTGGTATAATAGATATAGAACCAACAGATAAAATGCAAATATTAATATCAATAGAGAGATTAAATAGTCTTAATGCAGGAGGAATAGAGAATGTGTCGTGGCAGATAGCTAAAGAGTTTGAGCGATGTGGGCATAAGGTCTATTTCTTATCATTGTTGACTCCTATACCAGAAAATGAGATTGAAGAGTTTTGTTCTGAAAATAGACGCTACGTACTACCTGACTCTAAAAATATAGATAGTGAGGTTAACTTGGCATATCTTGAGCAGTTAATCGAGCAGAATGATATAGATATTGTGCTAAACCAAAATGGAAATAATCTGCAATATTCTAATATCCTATTTAAAGTAAGAGATAGAATTGAGAAAAAGATTAAAATTGTCTCTGCTCATCATTTTAATCCAGATTATCTGATTAAGGACATAAACGATTCTTATTTTATCGCCGATAGGTTGAGATTAAATATTTTCAAATGGTTAAAAGCTATTGTAAGATTTATTATATATAAACTATTCTATTTAAATGTTAAAAACCAAAGATTGTATCGTAACTATTTAGAAATTTATAATAAATCAGATGCTTATGTACTGCTTTCTAAAACGTTTATATATTCGTTTCTAAAGGATACAAAAATAAAATCTGGTAACAAACTTTTTGCTATTTCCAATCCTGTATGTATGACAAAAGAGCGAACTTTAGTCGATGAAAAAGAGAAAGTGATTCTGTATGTAGGAAGATTGGTTCGATCGCAAAAGAGAGTTGATAGAGTACTTAGTTTATGGTATAGAATCTATCGAGATTATCCTGATTGGAAATTGGTAATTGTCGGAGAGGGTGGGTATCGTAGTTGCTTAGAAGAGTTTGTTGATAAAAATGGAATTGAAAGAGTGGAGTTTAAAGGTAGACAGAATCCTACGGAGTACTATAAAATAGCTTCTATATTTACTATGGTGTCGACTATTGAGGGTTTTGGATTAGTATTAGCCGAGGCACAGCAAGCAGGCTGTGTGCCAATGGCATACAATAGTTTTGAATCGGTAACTGATATAATAGATGATGGAGAGGATGGAGTGTTGGTTACTTCATTCAGTTCAAAAGAGTATGAGCGAAAGTTGCGAGTGCTTATGGATGATGAAAATCTTAGAGAGAGAATGATGAATAACTGCATGAATAAAGATTATAGTCGGTTTGATGTTAAAAATGTTGCTAAGCAGTGGATTGAACTTTTTGAAAATTTACAAAACCTATAATTTTTTAAACTTTGAAAATTATGAATATTTTAATAGTAAGTGATATTGTTCCAAATCCAAAAGTTGGTGGAATAGAAAATGTATCATTAAATTTAGCCTTAGAATTTCAAAACAGTGCAAATAATGTATATTTTTTATCAAGTTCTGATGTGTCAAAAGAGGGAAGCTATAGGAAAGAAATATATCCAAAACAATATTATATATCAAATGAAGATGGTGAATTTTCAGAGGAGAATATAGAATATGTTAGATTGCTTTTAGAAAAGTTAAGTATAGATATAGTCTTAAATCAATCAGCACATATTCCTTATTATGTAAATTTGTTTTATAATATAAAACAAAGATGTAATTTAGTGAACACAAAAGTTATCTCAGTTTTACATATTAATCCAACGAATAGAATAAATGATATTGAAGATTTTTATTTTGATAGAAAAAAGTTGGGTTTAAATCTCTTTAAGTGGGTTACGGCAATTATAAGATTTGTTTTTTATAAACTATATATAATTAAAAGAATAAGAAATAAGGAAGGCATGATTTACCGAGATTCATACAGTAAGTCGGATGCTTATTTATTACTTTCTGATAAATTTAAAGATTCGTTCATATCGCTTGCTAAAATAATTGATAGTTCTAAATTATATGCAATAAACAATCCAGTAAAGAAAACTAATTTAGATGTAAAAATAACAGACAAGGAAAAAGTAATATTATATGTAGGAAGATTAGTTCGATCGCAAAAGCGTGTAGATAGGCTATTAGATGTGTGGCAGAGGATATATCGAGATTATCCTGATTGGAAATTGGTGATAGTTGGTGAGGGTAATTGTCGACTCTCGTTAGAAGAGTTTGTAGATAAAAACAGAATCGAAAGAGTGGAGTTTAAAGGTAGACAAAATCCTATAGAGTACTATAAAACAGCTTCTATATTTACTATGGTATCGACTTTTGAGGGTCTTCCTTTAGTGTTAGCAGAGGCGCAGCAAGCTGGTTGTATTCCAATGGCATACAGTAGTTTTGAGTCGGTAACTGATATAATCGACGAAGGGGAGGATGGAGTGTTGGTTACTCCATTCAGTTCAAAAGAGTATGAGCGAAAGTTGCGACAGCTTATGGATGATGAAAATCTTAGAGAGATAATGATAAATAACTGCTTGAATAAAGATTATAGTCAGTTTGATGTTCAGAATGTCGCTAAGCAGTGGATTGAATTTTTTGAAAAAATGAGAGGATAATTATGGTGTCGATAAGAAAATGTTTAGGAAAGATAAAGATATTAAGTTTAATATATGTTAATTTGGTGATAATAAAAGCTGTATCTAGTAAAATTAAGACTTATAAAAAATTATTAAATAATAAAAAATTATATTCTACTGAAAATGTTAGGATAAAGTCTAATGAAAAATTTGTTATAAATAATATGATTTATGAAAATTACAATTTAGGCTTGTGTGATAGATTGCAAGGTGCTGTTTCTGTATACTATTTGATTGAAAAATATAAATTATCTTCAGTATTTAAAATAAATTTTACATATCCTTTCAATTTGACTCTATTTCTTGAACCAAATTTATATAATTGGGTTATAGATATAAAGAATGTTAGTTTTAATACAAAAGAAGTTAACATAATTCTAATGTTTGGTATTTATTGGAGCAAAATAGAGTCGAGATTATTTCGTATTTATTTTTTATTAAAATTAAAACTTTCAGGGAAAAAACAGACTCATCTATATACAAATATACAATTATTAGATGAAAAAACATTTTCAAAGCTATTTAATGAGCTTTTTAAACCAACTGCTGCTATTCAGACAGAAATAGATAGTTACAAAGCGTTAATTAATGATAGCTATATAAGTGCTACCTTTAGATTTCAGAATTTAATAGGTGATTTTAAAGAATTAAATATAGAACCTCTTATTGAACAAGAGAAACAAGAATTAATTGATAGGTGTACAGAGGAACTTCTGAGATTACATAATAAAAATAGAGATAAGAAGATGTTGGTCACATCTGATAGTACAACTTTTCTTAAACATATAAATAAATTTGATTTTACATATATTGTCGAGGGTGATTTGGTACATATGGCTTTCACAGACGATGGCTCTTTTGATTTACATAAAAAATCATTTATAGATTTATATATGATAGCAGGAGCCGAAAAAGCATATCTGTTACGCACAGGAGCAATGTATAGTAGTGGTTTCCCACGTACAGCAGCCAAAATAAATCTGATTCCTTTTGAGGAGATTGTTTTTTAGAAGTTTTTCTTTAAAAAATGTTAATCGATGAATATATGTTTTGTAAGTCCATGTCAATTTCTTGCTACTACGGGTGGGATTGATCGTGTGTCGGTAAATTTGATACATAAATTTTTGGAGAGGGGCTATTCGGTTGTCTGTTGCTTCTTTGAGCCTAAAAATGAGCCTATAAATGATTTAGGTAGGCAATATCTATTGCCTGAAAAAGATATAATAACCTCTGAGGGTAATGTTCTTGAATTGCAACGGATTATCGCTGAAAATAATATTGATATAATATTTAATCAATCTTTTAAAAGCGACACTATGAATCTTTGTTATAGGGCAAAGAGAGGTAGCAGCGCAAAGATTATTACTACAATTCATTTTGATCCGGCATGGCATATTAAGGGTGTAAAAGATGGTTTAAAAGAGCCTTACTATATGCGTTGCACGATGCAAAAAAGAGTGTTACTGACAATATACCGTAGTTTAAAATATCCTTTAACTTGTCATTTGAGAAGAAGAATGCTAAGGGATCTGTATCAGTCGGTAGATGCGTTTTCGGATGCTGTTGTTCTGCTCTCATCTAATTTTACAGAGTCGTATAAAAATATCTCTAAATTAACCGAATTAAGTAAGTTATATTCGATAACTAATCCAATTCCAATCTCTAGCTATAGCGAAAAACCTGATAAAATAGATCAAATTTTATATGTAGGACGTATGGGGTTTGGAGCAAAACGTATTGACAGATTGCTCGAGATATGGAAAATTGCTTCAAAACAACTACCTACTTATCGACTAAAAATTGTAGGTGAGGGAGATTGGCTAGAGAGATATAAAGAGATTTCAATAATGATGAATATTGAGAGAGTAGAGTTTGTTGGTAGACAAGATTCTTATCCGTTTTATAGAGAATCTAAATTGCTTTGTTTAACTAGTACTGCTGAGGGATTTGGAATGATACTTGCCGAGGCTCAAAGCAACTATTGCGTGCCATTTGCATTTGATACCTTTGAGAGCGTTCACGATATTATAGAAGATGGTGTAAATGGGGTGTTGGTTACTCCATTCAGTTCAAAAGAGTATGAGCGAAAGTTGCGACAGCTTATGGATGATGAAAATCTTAGAGAGAGAATGATGAATAACTGCTTAACTAAAGATTATAGTCAGTTTGATGTTAAGAATGTTGCTAAGCAGTGGATTGAACTGTTTGATAAATTGAAATTTGAATAGAATTTAAACAAATTATTAATATGAATTCAGTTGCATTTGCAGGTTGAATTCAGCTACTCAAAAATAGCAGGTAAAAAATAAATAAATGGATATATCAGTAATAGTTCCAATATATAATGTAGAAAACTACATTGAGCGTTGTCTACGTTCACTTTTTGAGCAGACAAAGACCGATGGTGTGGAATTTATTTTAGTTAATGATTGTACGCCTGATAACTCAATGAAAGAGGCTTATAAAGTTATTGAAGAGTATTTCACATTGGATGTCAAGGTACTTGAAAATAGTGAAAATATAGGAGTTTCTCAATCAAGAGGTATAGCAACAGATTGTGCTAAGGGTGAATATGTCTTATATGTTGATAGTGATGATTGGTGTGAGCCATCAATGTTGGAGATGTTATATGTAAAAGCGGTTGAAAATAGAGCAGATGTAGTAGTAAGTGACTATTATAGTGTTATAAATAACATAAAGATATACCAAAAGGTTGAAGTATCTAAAGATAATATTGAATGTCTAAAACTTTTATTAGATGGGGGATTTAATCCTCAGCTTTGGAATAAATTGATAAGGCGTTCACTGATTGTCGATAATGATTTATACCTTAATAATAAATATATATTTGGTGAAGATGCTTTAATAATATGTAAGTTGTTGTGCTTTGTCGAAAAGATATCATATCTTCCTAATGCAATAATAAACTATTATAATAGAGATTCCTCAGTTAGTAATAATCTCACGAATGAACATTTACAGTCTATTGTAGATGTACATAACGAAATGATAGAGTTTGTTAATAATTTGATAAATAAAGAGCAAAATAGATATCTCGAGAGTTCGATTAGGTGGAAGAAGATGCATGTGAAATTTTTCATAATCAAAAAATCAGAAGGTAAAGAACAAAAAGATTTTGCTAAGATATACCCAGAAGTTACTCCTTATATATGGGGAGAGTTTAACAGATATGGATTTCACAACAAACTGGTACTTTGGTTTGCATCTAAAGGATGTATACCTCTAGCAAATTGTATTTTAAATTTAATTAAGCAAATCAAATATTAATGCAATTAGTCTCTTTTGATATATTCGATACCGTAGTTATTCGAAAGTGTGGAAAGCCAGAGAATATCTTCTTCTTGACTGCTAAGCGGTTGTTTGGGGAGGATAGTGCGAGGGTCGACTACTTTTGTTTGTGGCGTAAGAGTTCGCAGCGAATGGCTATTGAGCGGTTTAGGCAGCAAAATTTGACAATAGAGGATATCTATTCGAGTTTTGAAGCCGACTATTTTGATATTTCGTCGAATGAGGCTTTGGCTGCTGAAAAGGAGTGTGAAAGTGAAAATATTGTCTGTAATCAGCAAATAAAGAGAGTGATAGAGCAGCGTAGAGCTTTAGGCGATACTATCTGTTTTATCTCTGATATGTATCTTGATAGTGGTTTTATTAGAGGTGTTTTGGAGCGTGAGGGGTGTATTAAATCGAATGAAAAGGTGTATATATCGTGTGAGTTTGGTGTAACTAAGGCTGTAGGTGCTCTTTATGATGTTGTTCGAAGTGAATTAAAGCCCACTCGATGGGTACATTATGGAGATAATAGGCATAGCGATATAGAAAAGGCTAGACGAAAGGGAATAAAGGCAAAATATGTTGATACTAGCTTTACGCAGGCTGAGAAGTCGGTTTTTGAGCATTATAAACATAGTTTAAATAGCAGTGAGGTATCTATATTGATTGGTTGGTTGCGCTCTATAAGATTGGGACTAGATAATAGTTCGATGGCGGAGTTGGCAGCCAATTTTGTTGCGCCTTTATATGTTTCGTATGTAAAGTTTGTGCTTCGAAGAGCTAAAGAGCAGGGAATTAAGAGGCTCTATTTCCTTAATCGTGATAGTTATATTCTACATAAAATTGCTCAAAAACTGAATTGTTATCAAGATTTAGAGCTTCGTTATCTTTTCGTCTCTCGTCGTTCGTTGGTTTTGCCTGCAATCGAAGAGTTGAACGATAAGAGTTTTCTTGAGGTGTTTGATAAAAGAACCTTAGTCAGAAAAAATGTTGATGATATACTTGATTTTATAAAAAGTAACAGAGCAGAGTTTTCAAAATTAGGGATAAATTTTAGCTTCAATAAAATCACCTCTTTTCGGCAAGAAAAAGAGGTGTTAGATAAGATTTTAAGGAGTGATTTCACACCTATTTTGCGTAAAAGAATAGCTGAGAAGAAGAGTTTGCTAGATCAATATTTTAGACAAGAGGGAGTTGCTGATTCAGTAAAATGTGCCTTTGTAGATGTTGGTTGGCTAGGTTCTACACGCCTTATGGTTAACGCCATTTTGCATAGTATGGAGTGTGAGGGTGTCGAATTTTTCTATTTTGGGGTAAGGGAAGATGTTTTGCCTATATCCTACGGAAAATTCCATACTTTTATTAAAGAGCCATTATCGGGGTTAACATCTTTGATAGAGAACTATTTCTCGGTTTCACCTTTTCAAACAGTACTATCGTATAAAAAGGAGGGTGGCGTAGTTGTTTCTGTGTTAAAAGATGAGGCTAATATCGAATATATGGATATGATTCTTAACAGTAACTTAAAAGCCTCTTTGCAGCTATCAGAGCAGATAAAAAATCTCTCAAAAGTAGTGAATTTAGATGCTGTTTTAGAGAATAGTTCTTTATATATGCTAAATATATTAAAAAACTTAAAGTGTGATATAGATATTTCAGCTCTGACTAAGGTACACTATTACGACTCTGCAATTAATGGAAAAACTACCTCTTTTGTGAAGAAAATGAATCTATTGGAGCTGTTTAAATATACCTTTTTAGGCGAAAGAGTGACTGCAATAGATAGTTATAGTATCGTATATACATTGGGGCGAAGATGCAGTAAAAAGGCAATTGCTATCAATGCTTTTGTCGCTAGAGTAAAGGTTGCAATTTTAAAGCGAATTAAAAAATGAAGCTAGGAGTCGTAATACTCAACTTTGCAACATACAACGACACAACTAAGCTTGTAGAGCAGCTGCAAGAGCAGACAATTATTGATAGGATACAGATTGTGGTGGTTGATAACTATTCGCCAAATGAGTCGTATCGAGTATTAAAGCCTTTGGAAGATAGGTTTCAAAATGTTGTTGTGGTGCAGACAGATGAGAATTTAGGGTATGCTAAGGGCAATAATTTCGGGCTTAAATATCTCGAAGATAGTGTGAAACCTAATTATGTTGCAATTTTAAATAATGATGTGGCGGTGAGTAGAGATTTATTTGAAAATATAGTTGCAAGATATAAGCTATTAGAAAATCCAGCCATTGTAGCTCCCATAATGTGTGATAGAGATGGTCGTCGACAGACAATGATGTCGAATTTGCCATCGATTTGGAGTGATTTTAAGATGTTGTTTGCATTTTACAACAAATTTTTACAATCGAAAAAAGAGAGAGTTTTGTGTGATAATACAGGGCATAATGCAATGAGTGTTGAGGTGATTGGAGGAAGTTTTATGTTTGTAGAGTTTGAAAAATTTAAGGCAATGGGATATTTTTATCCAAATACGTTTTTGTATGTCGAAGAACGTTTTGTTGCTGAGGCGGCAAAACGATTGGGATATAAAAATTATCTGATTTTGGATATGGAGTATATTCACGACCACACTTCACCTTCGATAAGCAGCTATCATAACCAAATATCTAAATATAAAATATTATACAAAAGCCGTTTGGAGTATGTCAAAGTGTGTAAAAAACATGGTAAATTAAAGGTTGCACTCCTTAAACCATTTATGTTATGGTCGCTGTTTGAGTGGTGGGTTATTGGGGTAGTTAAGTTGGTTGTAAGGAGATGAACAATCGATTAATATCATTAGATGTTTATAAAGGCATCTCTATAATTGCAATAACTTTATTGCATTTTGAAAATGGTGTGTTTACTCCTCTGGTAAGTGTCTTTATCGGTAGCTTTATGATTGCTGCATTTTATTTTTGTGCAGGATGGGTAGCAGGAAGTCGTAGTGATGAATATAGTGAAAAAGAGTTTTTATTAAAGAGAGTTGTGGCTTTAGGTAAAACTTATTTGTGGTTTTCTCTAATATATATTGTTTTCGATATAATCTTGCTATGTTTTGGATATTATGATTTTAAATATCTTGCAAGGGAGATATATAAGACTTTAACGCTACGAGGTATTGGAACTTTATGGTTTCTTCCTGCGCTTGTTCTTAGTGAACTACTATTTTACTTCTCGAAGCGAAAAGGTTTTTGGTGGGTTGTTGCTATTTTTGTATTAGCTGTGATATATAGACAATATTATAATGGTATTTGGATGGCTAAATGGCGGAATACATCCGATTTAATGAAGATTATTGATGCGCCATTTAGAACTATATCTAACGTTTTAGGTGCATTTACAACTTATTCTATTTCGTATTATGCAGCTAAACAATATAAAAAAAATGAAATAAAGCTAACAAATTCGATTAAATTGGTGATTATGATTGGTTGTTTAGCTGCTTATATCTTTTCGTTTTTTGTGAATATAAGATTGGGTGTTATTGGTGGTTTGTTAATCAACTACCTTTTGTTAGTAGGAATGTTTATTCTTTCATATTTTTTGTCAAAGGTATCGCTGTTAAAAGATTTCTTTGTTTTCTGGGGAGTTAATTCGCTTGGAATGATGGTTACTCACTATTCAATAATACTTGTTTTATTCGAAATTTTTAACTATTACTGTATGAAAAATCAAGAATTTACAGGCACTATTACTCTATATTATTTTATTGTAGCATTTATGCTACAATATCCAATAGTAAATTTCATTAATAAAAAAGCCAAGTTTTTAATTGGGAAATAGGGTTGTATGTTAAGAGTAGCCGAAATTTTTAGAGTTCGTAATATTGCGACATTTTTATTATGTTTGATGTGTATTACCTATATTCCCCTAGAGAGTCGGGCTGGGGTAAGTGTAATAAAGAGTGTTGTTGCGGTAATCTGTCCATTGATAGTTGCTATGTATTCTTTGAAATTCAGTAAAGTAGTATTGTGGCTATCGCTATATTTTCTGAGTGTACTTTTTAGTGCTATATTTAATATGGATAGCTTTAGATCTTCGACAATCCTTTATTTGCTCTCTTTCTTGTTTTATTTTTATACCTACTATAATCTTATTTATCATGAGAAAGCGTTTGATTTAGAATATTTTACTAATTTGCTCAAGAAAATAATTATTGTATTTTCTGTAGTGTTGCTAATACAGCAAATATTTATTATATCTGGTATTAAATATTTTCCTTTAATCAATTTAACACAAGTTTTAAATAGAGGAATTGGAGCTAACTCTTTAACAGCAGAACCGTCAGTATTAGCTCGAATATTAACAATCTCATTTTTATGCCTACTAAGAATGTATGAGGTGAAATGGGGTAGAGATTCCGTAACGGTTGAGGCTATATTTAAAGATGCTAAGTGGGTAGTATTAGGTTTTTTGTGGTCTATGGTTACGATGGCTAGTGGAACAGCATTTGTGGGGTTGGCTATACTCTCATTATACTTTGTAAAGCGTCGATATCTATTTACAATTATGCCGTTAATGGCTATTTTGTATTTTACAATTCCCTATATAGATTATGCTCCATTAAATCGTGCAAAAACCACTTTCGATGCTGCCATTACACTTAATGCCGACAATGTTATTAAAGCTGATGGTAGTGCAGCTGTTAGGATAGTACCGCTTTTGAATACTTTTAATGGTTTGGATCTGTCCGATCCTGAAATTTGGTTTGGAAAAGGGGTGGATAGTGGAGGAGAAAAAATACATTATTTTTCAAAACAAAATTATATGGGTGGTATATCATCTTATGGGTTATTAAGCTATATTTTTGCTTTGATTTTTCTATTTTCTTGTGTAATTCATCGGTTTATTAGCCTAGAGACTTTAGCTGCATTTTTATTGGTCGGTATGACGGTTAATAACTTTGCTTATATATGGGGTATTTACTTGCTTTTAACTACTTCTCGGTATTTTATTAAAGGTGAAGTCTAATTGATATAAATTATTAAAAGAAGAAATGAAACCTAAAATTTCAATTATTATTCCTGTTTATAATGGTGTTTCTAACTATCTGGATGTTGCATTAGATAGTATTTATTCTCAAAATCTACACGTAGATACATTTGAGGTGATTTGTGTTGATGATTGCTCTACAGATGATACTGCATTGTTTTTGCAAAAAATAGTTAATCAGCATTCAAATTTTACAGTACTAACAACCCCTGTAAATATTCGTCAAGGTGGAGCCAGAAATATAGGTATAAAAGCATCAAAAGGAGAATATATAATGTTTTTAGATCAAGATGATTATTTTTCGAAAGGTGCAATAACTGAAGTTGTAAAGCATTTAAATATCTCAAATCTTGATCTGTTAGTATGTGATTCGGCTTGGCAAATAAGAGGTGATGAAAATTTTAAACTTCAACATAATTTTCAGCATCGGGAAATTATGAAAGGAGATGATTTTCTTGTCTCAAACGGGATTCCGTATGCACCATGGAAATTTGTAATTAAGAGAGAGTTGATTTTCGAGAATAATCTTTTTTTTGAAGAGGGTGTACGAATTGAAGATGTGGATTGGAGTTTAAAACTAACGCATTATGCAAATAGGATGCAATATATACCTGCTCTTTTAATACACTATAACAGAGGAATTGGTAGCACTACATGGGATAGCTATAAAGAGTTTAATACTATTGTCGATACCATTTTGATGTCTAATCGTGTATTTATATTACATGATACAATATTTAGAGATAGTCTACCTTTGGTAAAAGGAAGAGTTCATTATATTGCTGCTTTCTATTTTTTATGTGGAATGAGGTCTTTCTTAGGTATACCATTTAAAAGTAGAGAAAAAATCGAGATACTAAAAAAATATATTTCAGTACTCGATGCAGTAGAGGTTTCTTCGCATAAGCTAATCGCTGATATTATTAAATTTTCACCTAAATTATATGTTTTTATAACAACAATAGTTTCTCCACTTTATATATTTTTATTGTTAACTTATCGTACTCTAAAATATAAATGGAAAATAATCTAACAGTTGCAATTTGTGCATATAATGCAACAAAATATATAGGTCAAACTTTAGAGGCTATTGCTGCTCAAACTTTTCAGCAGTTTGATTTGCTTATTGTCAATGATTGCTCTACGGACGATACTTTGGAGGTTGTTGAGAGTAAGCTAAAAGGAACAAATTTCAAATATTCGATTGTAAATCTTGAAAAAAACAGAGGAGCAGCCTATTCTAGGCAAAAGGCATTAGAGAGAGCAACGACAAAATATATAATCTTTATCGATGCTGATGATTTACCGCTTCCAACACTCTTAGAACAGGAGTATAATTTGATAATAGGTGATTCTGATATAATTGCTGTTAGTTCTTGGTCTAAATTTATTGATGAAAATAGTGATTTAATTGGTGGTGGACTGTTTGTTGGTGTAAAAAGCAGAGAAGAGTTTGAGTATAAGGCAAGAGAGGGTAAATTAATATTTTTACCAATTCAAACATTAATGTGTAGAGAGTCGGCTTTAAGAGTTGGTGGTTTTAGATTGGATGGTTTCCCAGAGGGAAAACCACGTTATCAAGATTATTGTGAAGATTTAGATCTTTGGACTCGAATGAGCGATTTATATGTTGAGGAGAAATATATAATATCAATTCCAAAGGTGTTGTACCTTTATAGAAAAAGCAATAGTGGTTTATCCTCAAATGCAATATATATGACTCTTAAAATGAGATATGTAAAGCAGAATTTAAAACTGAGAAGAGCAGATAAAAGTGAAATTTCTTATGTCGAATTTTTGGGTTCAGTTTCTGATGATGATCTGAAAAAACTTGAAACTGAAGCAAAGTCTGGCTATTATTTACGCAATGGGGTGATGAAATTGCGAAAATTATCTCTGATTTTGGGAGTATATTATATAATAAAATCTTTTACGATAAGCCCAAAATACTTTTGGCAAAAGGTAAAGGCAAATTCGGGATTTTTTATACTGCAAATCTACAGGAATGACCCTAGATAATGGAAAATAGTGTACAGTATATTACAAAGGTGCTAGAGTTTCTTAATGAAAATGTAAGATACGCCCTTTTGCGTAATTATGAGCAGTTGCCATACTGTAATAGTAGTAGAGATATAGATATTATTATAGAAAAAGGGGAGTTAAAAAGATGTAAAGCTCAAATTAAAAATATTCTATTATCGGATGGATGGAAGCTGTTTTCGTATCTCGATAATGGACGATTAACCACTTTTGTATGTGCCAAAATTTGTGGTAATTCTATCGAGATGGTGCAGTGGGATTTTTTTGTTAATACCTCTATTCACGGTGTAGAGCTGCTTTCGGCTAAGGAGATGATTGATAGTAGAGAGTCTAATGGCACACTTTACCACGTATCTAAAGATTATGAGTTTCTTGATAAATATACCTATAATCGAGCTGTAGGGGCAAAATATCCCGAAAAGTATATTGCTTTGCGTAATGAAATTAAAGATAGTGAGATAGTTAAGGATAGGTTAAACCTGCTTTTTGGATTAGATGATTATGAAAAAATCGACAAATGTTTAGGCAAACGACTTTTTTTACGAGCTTTTTGGAGTAATTTTCTCAAAAATCCTATTAAAACTATCGTAAATATAATCATATCTATGCTTATATATTTTTGTCAGTTTCTCTCATCGTCGATAGCTCCTAAAATAGCATTTACTGGTGCCGATGGAGCAGGTAAAACCACAATTATAGAGCTATTACGTAGTAAGTTATCGCCTGTTTATGGTAAAGTAGCCATCTATTACCATTTTCGCCCACTTCTTATTCCAAATTTGGGTGAAGTAGCACATTCTGTAAAGCTAAAAAAGAGTGTAGATAGAGAGTTTGAAAAACCTCATAGAGCGAAGAAAAAAGGCGTTGTAAACTCATTTTTTAGGTTATGTTACTATACAATAGACTACATATTTGGTTATCTTGTTAAAATTAAACCGCATTGTAAGATTACAAAACTGATTATTTTTGATCGCTACTATAATGATATTATTGTGGATTCTCGTCGCTGTTCAATCTACTTAAATAAAAAATTTTTATATTGGTGGGGCATAGTTTTTATTCCAAAGATGGATTATAATTTTTTGATAACGGCCGATACCGATATTATTTTAAAGCGCAAGAGTGAGTTAGATAGAGAGGGAGTTGAGCGAATAAACGAAAATATGAGGTTTTTATCAACAAAAAAAGGCTTTTATATGATTGACAATAGTAGTACGGCCGAAGCAGCAGTTATTGATATTTTTAAGATTATTTTGGAGGGTCAGCATCAGCGATTATTAACGAAATGAAAATGAATTTTTTGCTTAAAAAAGCCTACTTACGAAGTAAAATGATAATTTCTGAATTTTTTTACAAGAGTTTAGATTATTCATTTATGTATGCTTTTTACAGTACGATGTGGTGGGTGGGATTCTACACACGTAGTAGTGCTATAACTATGTGGGCTTATAAGCATAAAAAGTCATATATATTTAAATATATTGAAGATAATTACTCCGATATTATTTGTAAGTATAAAAAAATAAATTTAGAAGAGCCTATTAAAATTAAAAATTATCCAATATGGGTATTTTGGGCACAAGGATTTGAAAATGCACCAGAGTTGGTAAAGGTATGTTATGCAAATTTGTTAAAGCATCAAGAGAATGTTTGCAGTATAACGATGAATAACTATGCTGAATATGTAGATATTCCTAAAAGTGTTGTAATGAGAGTGGAATCTGGGAAAATAACACTGATACATTTTTCCGACATATTACGTAATAGTTTATTGGCAAAGTATGGTGGATTGTGGGTTGATTCAACATGTTGGTTGCCAAAGAAAATATTTAAGGAGTTTTCAAAAATGAATTTCGTGTCACCTCATACTGATAATGTAATTCCTGTTTCGAGATGGTGTAGTTGGTCTGTAGGAACAAATAAGAAAAATAATATACTATTCATGTTTGTTCGTGATATTTTAACAGAGCATGCGCAAGAAAAAATAATGTTTATAGATTATCTTTTGTTTGATTTTGCAATCACTTTTGCGTATGAAAACTTTCCATCAGTAAAATATATGATAGACTCGTGTCCAGAAAATAGCGTAGGACGAAACAGGTTGCATTTTATGCTTAATGATGAATTTGATAATCAGAAGTATCTCGATTTAATAGAGAAAAATTGGGTGTTTAAACTCTCTTATAAAAGTCAGTGGCGAAAAACTACTTCTGCTGGAAAACAAACATTTTATGGAAAATTAGTAGAACTTGCAAATGAAAACTAAACCAAAAATCCTAATCTCAGCCTACGCCTGCGAGCCGAATATGGGTTCGGAGATTGGTGTTGGATGGCATTGGGTGGTGGAGATGTCGAAATATTTTGATTTGTGGGTGTTGACTCGTGAGAGTAATAGGCAAAATATTGAGAACTATCTTGCTGATAATCCTATCGAAAATTGCCCTGCATTTTTGTATTATGATTTGCCTTATAGATGGAGATTTTGGAAAAAAGGGCTGCGTGGAGTGCGTATATACTACGTTTTGTGGCAACTACTTTCAGATAAGATTGTTAAACGTACAATGCTAGATAATAATATCAAAATATACCACCACCTTACCTATGGTAATGCTCTATGGAACGTAAGCAAGTATGGGCAGCAACAAATTTTTATTTGGGGTCCAACTAGTGCGGGTGAATATTTGCCAAAAGAGTTTACAAACAATTATGGATTTAAAAATAGGTTGAAAGAGTTCTTACAAAGAGCTTTAGCAAAGAGTTTAGCCTATAATATAGGTTTTAAAAGTCGTTGTAAAGATGCAAATTTAATACTATGCAAAACTAAACAAACCGTAGAATCAATACCAGAGAAGTATCGAGCAAAAGCTATCTTATTTACAGATGTAGCTGTAGAGAAGATTAATACAGAAAATTATAGAAAGTCGACTTCTGAAAATATCACACGTTTTTTAGCTGTCGGAAGATTGGAGAGTTGGAGAGGTTTTGATATTTTGATAGAGTCGTTTGCTAAGGCATTGAAAATAGATAAAAATTTACAGTTAGATATTTTGGGAAGTGGAGGTGATAGAGATAGATTGAATATGTTGATTAAAAAGTTAGAGGTGGAGGATAGTATAACACTCAGAGGTCATCTACCTAGAGAGGGGTACTATAGGTATATGGCAAATTGTGATGTCGTTGTAAATTTAGCTTTAAAAGAGGGGGCTGTTACGACAGCTTTCGACTCTATGTCGTTTGCAAAACCTCTAATTTGTATCGATAGCGGAGGTTATACTCAATATTTTAATGAGAATTATGCTGTAGTTTTGCAGAGAAGCTCTCGAAACGAAATTATAGAGCAAAGTAGGGATGCAATTTTGAAATTAACCGATAAAAAATTGCGTAGTGAGATGTCTCAAAAAATTGTTTCAGTAAGTGATAACTTTAGTTGGGAGCAAAAGGGTAGAGAGATTTCAAGGGTTATAACAAAATATATAACAGGTAGATTAGATGGGTAAGTTTCTGAAATTTTCTAATGCCGATGGAAAAGAGTGGATTGTGCCTACCAAAAACATGCGAACAGCTCTTGCTATATACCAGCCAAGTACAAAAAATGGTAAACTTCTAAAATATCTATTACCATACCTATATTGGCTACCGATTATAAAAAAAATAATTAAGGGAAAAACAGTCGAAATATCGCTCGGTAGAGATGTTTCTGAGCTTATAAAGAGAGTTTTAAAAGTAGAAGATTTCGAATTTTCAATTTTTGAGGGTACTCCATCAGTACATCAAAAGAGAGTAATTCAAATATGGCATAAATCAAAAATTTTGGCATATTGTAAAATATCTGATAATAGCAAGGTTGTAGAATTGCTTAAAAATGAGCAAAAAAGCCTATATATGTTGAGTAGTAAAGGAGTTAAAAATATTCCAACCTGCTATTACTGTGGTAGGGTGTCGCACGATAGCAATGAGGTTGTTTTTATTCAATCTACAACCAAAACTATCCACTCAAATACATCGCATAAATTTACACAAAAACATTATGATTTTCTGACTCAGCTACACCAGAAAACCAAGCAAAAATTACTGTTTGAAGATAGCGATTTATCAAAATCATTGTGCCGTTTAGAAAAATATCTTAACAGCTTTCAAAAATCTGATGCCCAAATTATTAAGAGGGCAATAGAGAGGGAAAGAGAGTATTATGGAGGAAAAGAGGTTGAATTTTCGGCGTATCATGGCGATTTCACCCCTTGGAATAGCTATTTTGAGAAGGGTGAACTTTATGTTTTTGATTTTGAGTATTGTTCTTCTTCCTATCCTGCTTATATGGATTGGTTTCATTTTAATATTCAGAATATTATCTATAGACAACCTAAAATGTTAAGAAATTTGAATCAAAATAATTGTTTTGAAGATTTAGATATAATTTATTTGGTTTATATTATTGATATTATCTCAAGATATATAGATAGAGATGCTTCAAAAGAGACTATAAATAAAGTTTTGTCGGGTTATCTTAAAATATTGAGAAATCTATGACAATCCTACACTACACCCTAGGTCTACCACCGCAAAGAAGTGGAGGACTTACAAAATATGCTACAGATTTGATTTTGGAGCAACAAAATAGCCTAGATATAGTTCTATTGCTATATCCATCAGGGTATAAGTGGTGGAGTCGAAAAATTAGCTTTTCTAAGAGTAATATTAAAAGTGGAATATGTAGTGTTAGACTAAAAAATACACCTCCAGTGCCACTACTTTACGGAATTAAATCGCCAAAGGATTTTATATCAAAACGCTTGTTATCTGAAAGTGAGATGGAGAGATTTTACAGTGAGGTTAAGCCCGATGTTTTTCATGTACACACTCTTATGGGGTTGCCAAAAGAGTTGCTTCATTTTTTAAAAGCAAAAGGAGTAAAACTTATATTTACTACGCACGACTACTTCGGAATATGCCCCAAAGTAAATTTAATAGATTGCAACTCAGATGTATGTAGCGGAATATCACCTCAAAAATGTGCGAAGTGTAATATAAATGCTAAATCTACTCTATACTTACGACTAAGAAACTCTAAACTTGCGTTAAAGTTGAAAAATATTGCATTTCTAAAGAATATTCTATGCAGGTAGATAGTTATAAAGAGCTGAAAGAGCATTATAAAGAGATGTTGGAGCTATTCGATGTAGTTCATTTTAATAGCTCTGTTACCGAAAGTGTATATGAAAAGCATTTAGATATTAATAGTTCTAAAGTTATTCCAATCACTCACTTAGATATAGTAGATAATAGGGAAGAGAGATGTTTTAACGAAAAAATTTTAAAATTAATATTTATTGGAAATACTGCCGCTTATAAAGGTTTTCCACTGTTAGAAGAGCTGCTAATAGAGTTATATAATGAGGGAAAGCGTGAGTGGTGTTTAGAGGTGTGGGGTGCTGATGGCAAATCAAATTGTGAGAATATTAGTTTTAAAGGAAGATATAGTAGTGAAGATTTAAAAAAAGTGTATAGTAGCGATAGTCTGCTTATTGTTCCATCTTTGTGTAGCGAGACTTTTAGTCTTGCTACACTTGAGGCTCTATCGTTTGGACTACCAGTAATGGTATCGTCGAGTGTAGGGGCAAAAGATATAGTGGCTCGGCATAACGATTGGTTTATATTTAAAGATAGATTGGATTTAAAAACAAAACTTATTAGACTTTTAGACGATAGAGAGCCTTTAATTAAATATAATAGATTAGTAGTGCAATCTTCTTGGAATTATTCACTAAAAGAACACTCTAAAGAGATAGAAAAATTATACAGAAAATAGATGAAAAAAGTGGCTGTAATAGGATCGGTAGGGGTTCCTGCAAATTATGGAGGATTTGAGACCTTAGTGGAGAATATAATAGGCGATATAGGCTCTTTAGAGGTAGAGTATACTGTATTTTGCTCTGCAAAACGATACTATTATAAACCTAAAACCTATAAAAATGCAAAATTAAAATATATAAACCTTAATGCTAATGGTATTCAGAGTATTTTATACGATGGTCTCTCTTTAATGCAAGCGATTAAGGGGTATGATGTAGTTTTGGTATTAGGTATTTCAGGAGGAGTGTTTATGCCTCTATTTAAATTACTAAGCAAAGCTAAACTTATAACTAATGTTGATGGACTTGAGTGGAAACGAGGAAAATGGAGAGGTTTTGCAAGGATGTTTCTTCGATTAAGCGAAGAGTTTGTACTTAAATTTTCGGATATAGTAATTGCCGACAATAAAGCAATCGTAAATTATATTAAAAAACGTTATAAGAAGGATGTAGAGCTAATTGCTTATGGTGGAGATCATGCAATTAGAGCAGTGGTGAACAACGAAACAGAAAAATTGTTATCTTTGTACAAATTAGAGTGTAATAAATATACAATAACAGTATGTCGTATTGAACCAGAAAATAATTGTGATATGATTCTTCGCTCGGTAGCCGAGAGCAGAGTGCGCCATATTATGATAGGTAACTGGACACATAGCAAATATAGCTTAGATTTAAGAGAAAAATATTCAAATTACAAAAATATTACCTTGTGTGATGCAATCTATGATTTAGATGTGTTATATGCCTTGCGTTCAAATGCAAAATATTATATACATGGTCATAGTGCAGGGGGTACCAATCCGTCGCTTGTTGAGGCGATGTTTTGTGGGTGTAATATTCTTGCTTTTGATGTTGAATACAATAGGGCAACTACCGAAAATGCAGCAAATTATTTTAAAAATAGCATCGACTTGTCGTCTCTGCTAACAGACAATATTAATAATTCAAAAGAGATGGTAGAGATTGCTCAAAAACAGTATAAATGGAGCGATATCGCTAAGGCGTATCAATCGCTATATTGATAAGACTAATAAAATTAAAATGATAAAATTATGAAGAGATTACTATTTACACTATTATTCCTTGTGTCTTCAATTATCGTGCATGCGCAAGTAGAGATAGATGAAACTCTAAATGAGGATGAGAGAATTTATTGGAGTACATGGAATAGCAACTGGTTTGTGTCGGCAGCAGTTGGTGTGGAAGCAAAATTTTTTAAGGAACCAATCGAAGGGTTCGAGCTAAATCCTGTTCCGACTTATACTTTCTCAGTAGGAAAGTGGATTTTTCCATTTGTAGGGTTGCGACTTCAATATAATGAGAGTGCAATAAGAGGAGTGTGTGAGCCCACTAATCTTTTTGTCGATAGCGAGCGTAATCTTGTAGGGGGATTGTCTGTAATTCATGCTGATGCTAAGTTTAACTTAAATGCCATAATCAATGGATATAAAGAGGATCGTTTCTATGAGATTTATCCTTTCCTTGGTGTAGGTATGTCGGTCTCTCATGGAAATGGAAGACATTACGAAAAGGATTATCCAGTATTTGGTCTTATAAATAGATTTAGAATCAATAATGGACTATCTCTAAAGTGTGAAATTCGCTCCTCAATTGCTTGTGCAGGTCACTATGGCATAGAAGAGGTATATCAACGCAAAAGAATCTATCCTGTAAGTGCATGTATTGGCTTAATTTATAGATTTAAACCTCGTGGATATAAGAAAGTAGAGCCAATTGTGGTTGAAAAGTATGTAGAAAGGGTAGTTGTCGATACAGTAAAAGTGGTGAAAAATATTGTAGATACGGTAGAGATAGTAAAAAATGTAGTAGATACAGTGAAAATAGTTGAACGCAATCCAGAAGTCGAAAAGATAGTAGAGGTGGAAAAAGAGCAACTATTTGCAGGAAGTATTATTCATTTTGATATAAATAGTAGCACTCTATCTCAAACAGCTAGAATAAATATTGATTTTATTGCACGTGTTATAAAATCAAATGAAAGCGACAAAATATTTACTGTCGTAGGTTATGCGGATGCTCAAACAGGTACTCCAGAAATAAACGAGAAGCTCAGCAAAGCTAGGGTTGAGGCGGTCTACAACTGTTTAGTTGAGGAGTATGGAGTAGATAAATCACGCTTAAAAATGGATTACAAGGGTGGAGTAGGTAATATGTTTTTCGAGGATAATACGTTAAGTCGTGCTGTGATTGTGCAGTAGATTTTAGGTAAGTAATATTTGGTATGCCAATAAAGATTTTTTAACCTTTATTGGCATATCTGTTTTTTATGATATGATTGTTATTTATCTTATTATTAGATTTTTATATCTATTTGAATAGGTTGTTATTATTGATATTAATCATTAATCATTGCTCTCGTTTAAAACATTTTAAAAAAACAGATGGATTATTAAGTAAATTTATGTAATTTTGCATAAATTTTATTTATCGTTAAAATGGAAAACAGCACTCTTTCCCTATATAAGAGGGAGGATAAATATAACGAGGAGGTGATTGAGAAACTAAAGTTTCACTACAAATCTATCCTCGACTTAGTGGGCGAAGATAGCTCTCGTGAGGGTCTTGAAAAGACTCCTGAGCGAGTAGCAAAAGCTATGTCGTTTCTTTTACAAGGCTACGATACCAATCCTATCGATATTATTCTTTCGGCTAAGTTTAAAGAGGAGTATCGCCAGATGGTAATTGTAAAAGATATAGAGCTTTATTCGCTATGTGAGCACCACATGCTTCCTTTTTATGGCAAAGCGCATGTTGCCTATATTCCTAATGGTTATATTACGGGTCTTTCGAAAGTGGCACGAGTTGTAGAGGCATTTTCACGTCGTTTACAGGTTCAAGAACGTCTTACAGTTCAAATTAGAGATTGTATTCAAGAGGCGTTAAACCCTCTTGGTGTGGCAGTTGTAATTGAGGCTAGCCACATGTGTATGCAGATGAGAGGAGTGCAAAAGCAGAACTCTGTGACCTCTACATCGGCATTTACAGGTACTTTTATGAAAGATTTACGTACTCGTGAGGAGTTTATTAATCTTATCAAACAAAAATAGTTTTTATAGAGAACTTCTAATTGATTTTAGAAGTTCTCTAAAGCAGAAAAAACAAAAATTTTAAACTAAAGAATTTAAATTATTATGAGCGGTTTTTTTGGTTGTGTATCCCGCAAAAGCTGTGTTGGTGATGTATTTTATGGTACAGACTACCATTCACATTTAGGAACAAAAAGAGGTGGTATGGTGTTTTTTGATGGCGTGAAATTTGTGCGTTCTATCCACTCTCTTGAAAATGCCTATTTTCGTAACAAATTTGAGCCAGATTTAGACCGTTTTGGTGAGTCGATGTTGGGTATGGGGGTAATTTCTGATACGGAGTCGCAACCTATCACTATAACATCAAAAATTGGACGTTTTTCGGTGGTTACTGTTGGTCGTATCGACAATATCGATGCTCTTGCAGCCGAGATGTTAGAAAATAATATCAATTTTTCTGAGCTTTCAGGTTCTGCAATCAATGCTACAGAGCTTATAGCAATTCTTATTAGCCAACAATCTTCATTTGAAGAGGGTATTAAGAGTGTATTTTCTAAAATTGAGGGTTCGTGTAGTTTAATGGTTCTTACCGAGACAGGAATTTATGCTGCTCGTGATAAAAAGGGTCGTACCCCTATTATTTTAGGTAAAAATGAATATGGTTATGTTGCAGCTTTCGAGTCGTCGGCATTTGTAAATTTAGGTTATGAGATGGTTCGTGATATTGCAGCTGGTGAGGTGGTATTTGTCACTGCTGATGGTTTAATAAACGTCGTAGTACCATCAAAATGTAGCCAAGTTTGTTCATTCCTTTGGGTTTACTACGGCTATCCATCATCTTACTATGAGGGAATTAATGTTGAGGATTCTCGTTATCGTTGTGGTGCTGCTCTAGCGGCTCGTGATGCCGATTTAGATGCCGATTTCGTTTCTGGTATTCCAGATTCAGGTATTGGACACGCTATTGGCTATAGTAATGCTTTAGGGCTTGACTACAAACGTGCTTTTGTGAAGTATACTCCAACTTGGCCTCGTAGTTTTATGCCTCAAAATCAAAAAATGCGTGATTTAGTGGCAAAAATGAAGCTAATACCTAATAAAGCTCTTACAGAGGGTAAAAAGGTGGTATTTCTTGACGACTCTATAGTTCGTGGTACTCAGCTAAAAGATAATGTTGTAAAACTTATCGAAGGTGGTATTTCTCAGGTACATATGCGTATTGCTTGTCCTCCGTTAATCTACCCTTGTACGTTCCTTAATTTCTCAACATCTCGTTCGTCGTTCGATCTTTTCACTCGTCGTATTATCCGTGATATTGAGGGCACTTCAAATCTTACCGATGAGCTACTTTCGGAATATTCTGACCATACTAGCGAAAAACATCAACGTATGTTGGATTTAATGCGTGACCACCTACAGCTAACATCGCTAAAATTTCAACATCTTGACGATTTAGTGGCTGCTATTGGTCTACCAAAAGAGAAAATTTGTACTCACTGCTTTGATAATTCGAGCAAATAGAGGGAATTTAGAACTTCCCTATACAAACTTAACGTTTAATGGAATTTAATTTAGAACATAAAGCTCCACTAACAAATGCTCGTGCGGGTGTGTTATCTACCGATAATGGTGATATTCACACCCCCATATTTATGCCTGTTGGCACTGCTGCAACTGTTAAGGGGGTGTTTCATAGAGATTTAGTGAGCGAGGTAAACGCTGAGATTATTCTTGGCAACACCTACCACCTCTATCTTCGTCCAGGTCTTGATATACTTCATGAGGCTGGTGGATTGCATCAGTTTTCGGCATGGAATAAGCCGATTCTTACTGATAGTGGCGGTTTTCAGGTATTTTCGCTTGCTGCAAACCGAAAAATAACCGAAGAGGGGTGTCGTTTTAGCTCTCATATCGACGGAAGTAAACATCTATTTACTCCTGAAAATGTGGTAGATACGCAGCGAATTATTGGGGCCGATATAATGATGGCTTTTGATGAGTGTCCTCCCGGGACTGCTGAGCGTAGCTATGCTTCAAAATCATTAGATTTAACTCACCGTTGGTTAGAGCGTTGTTTTAATCGTTATGAGCAGACAAGTCCGCTTTACAGTCATTTTCAAGCACTTTTCCCGATTGTGCAGGGGTGTGTATATCCCGATTTAAGGGCAAAATCGGCCGAATTTGTAAAACAGTTTGATGCTAAAGGGTATGCAATTGGTGGGTTGGCAGTAGGTGAGCCAGCCGAAGATATGTATGCTATGATTGAAGTGGTAAACGAAATATTACCAGAGGATAGACCACGTTATTTGATGGGTGTAGGTACGCCAATCAATATTTTAGAGGCTATTGATAGAGGGGTGGATATGTTTGATTGTGTTATGCCAACAAGAAATGGTCGTAATGGTATGATTTTTACTTGGCAAGGTGCAATAAATATTCGCAACAAAAAATGGGAGAAAGATTTTAGTAAAATTGACGAAACTAGTAGCAGTTTTGCTAGTCGAACATACACTAAAGCATATCTTCGCCATCTGACTATCTCTGGAGAGATGTTGGCAGCGCAAATAGCTTCGATGCACAACCTATCTTTCTATTTAGAGTTGGTGCGAACTGCTCGTGAGAAGATTATCGATGGTACGTTTAAGCAGTGGAAAGAGGCTATGGTAGTTCAACTTTCAAATAGGTTATAAATTTTATAATGTCCGCTAAACTTTTTCTTGGAAATTTAAACGTTTTAATTCTTCCAAGCCCTCAATTTCAAAGATTTTGTAAGTAGCAGTATATATATTACCAGAAATTATGAGATTTTTATCGGACAACATCAAAAAGATGTAGAATTAATCATTATTTTATGAAATTGGGAAAATTTAAGGTAGGAATACTAGATAGATATATTATAGGTAAGTTTATTGGAACCTACCTATTTACTATTGCGATGTTGATAATCGTAATTATTGTGTTTGATGCAGTAGAAAAAATTGACGACTTTATGGAGTTGAATGCTCCTTTAGATGAGATTTTATTTACCTACTATCTAAATTTTGTTCCATATTTCATAAACCAATTTAGTAGTCTTATTACTTTTATTGTGGTGATATTTTTCACCTCAAAAATGGCTTATGATACTGAAATTGTGGCGATGTTGTCGGGTGGTGTGAGCTTTTCAAGGCTTATGTATCCTTACTTTTTATCGTCGTTAGTGATTTGTGGTCTATCTCTAGCATTAAATCTATTTGTTATTCCTCATTCAAATACTATCCGTATTGAGTTTGAGAGTCAATACCTTAAAAAAGGCACAAAAGGCAACTATGTAGACCATATCTACCGTCAAATCGACGATTCAACATTTATCTATCTAAAAGGTTTTAACTCAAAACTTAGAAATGCAGAGTATATGGTTTTGGAGAGCTATCAAGATGATATTATCACAAAATCAATAACCGCACGTAGTGCAAATTTTGATAAAAATACACGTAAGTGGAAATCTACACGCTATATTAGTCGAACAATGCAGCCAAATGGCGATTACTATATCGAAAAGTGTGATAAGTTAGATACGCTTATAAACCTTTCAGATGATGAGTTGGCAAAAATCGAAGATCACGTTCAAACGCTTAATATCAAAGATTTAAATAGTTTTGTAGATGAGCAGCAGCGAAAAGGTTCGAATATGGTGACGCTTATTTTGGTAGACAAATACAACCGTTTTGCCTATCCAGTCTCCACTTTTATTCTTACGCTAATTGGTGTGTCGCTCTCATCACGAAAAGTTAGGGGTGGTACAGGTCTGCATATTGGTACAGGTTTAGGTTTGTGTTTTTCGTATATTCTATTTATGCGTTTTGCTAACGAATTTGCAAAAGGGGGAGTAATCCCTGCAGTTATAGCAGTTTGGGTTCCAAATGTGGTATATGCTATAATTGGTATTGAGCTTTATAGACGTGCTCCTAAATAATTCGTAATTCATAATTTATAATTAATCGGTTATGTCTGAGGTCTGTTTTAAAAAATATCGTAGAACTACAACTGCTGTAAAAGTTGGAAATATATTAATTGGTGGTAATAATCCAATTGTTGTTCAGTCGATGGTTGCAACTGCAACGACCGATATAGATGGTTGCGTGGAGGAGACTCTAAAAATTGTCGAAGCTGGAGGTGAGATAGTACGTTTTACTGCTGCATCGGTTGCTGAGGCGGTTGCTATAGGTAAAATCAGAGAAAAATTACATGAACGAGGCTGCACTGTGCCGCTTGTAGCCGATGTACACTTTAATCCTAAGGCTGCTTTTGCCGCTGCTGAGCTAATAGAGAAAGTGCGCATTAATCCGGGTAACTTTATCGACCCACGTGCAAAATTAGATGGAGTAGAGTATAGCGATATGCAGTATGAGCAGGAGCTAGTGAGGTTGGATAGTGAATTTTGTCGACTACTTGATATCTGTAAGGCTCACCGCACCGCACTTCGTATCGGTGTAAACCATGGCTCTCTTTCCGATAGAATTATGTCGAAATATGGCGACACAATCGAGGGTATGTGTGAGAGTGCTATGGAATTTTTAAGAATTTGTAGACGTGAAAACTTCCATAACGTTGTGGTGTCAATCAAATCTAGCAATGTTGTGGTGATGGTTGATGCCTATAGAGCAATGGCATCTACGATGGAGAGTGAAAATATGCACTATCCGCTCCATTTAGGGGTAACTGAGGCAGGTGAGGGCGAAGATGCACGAGTAAAGTCGGCACTTGGTATCGGAACGCTTCTTTCGGAGGGAATAGGCGATACGATAAGAGTCTCTCTTACAGAGCCTTCTTGGTGTGAGATAGATGTAGCTCGTAAAATTGTCGATTATGCCTCAAAAACGTGTAGTAACAGCTTAAATATCAATGAAAAAAAGATTGTTTTAGATCGTGTAAATCGTAAATCTACTCCTAAAGTTATATCAAATTTAACTCCATATAGTGATGAAGTTGCAGCCGATTTAAGTGAATTACAAGGAGCTGAATTTGCTACTTATGAGCAATATTTAGAGATTGTAAATAGCTTAGAGGATGAGAAAAAAGTACCAATTTTTACCTATAATGATGACGATTTTTCAGATAGATTATCTACCATACTTTTAAAAAGCGAAAAAAGTGGAATTTGTAGTCAAATTGCTCTTAAAAAGCGTTATAAAGAGAGTGATAAATTACTTTATATCATTAAATTAGCAGTTGATTTTGGTTCTCTATTACTAAGTGGTCGTGGCGACTATATAGTGGTTGATTCTAATGATGAAAAAGAGGGGAGTGAGTGGCAATTAAGCTCAATTTTCTCACTTTTGCAAGCTTCAAGGGCTAGAATTTCGAGAACAGAATTTATATCGTGTCCAAGTTGTGGACGTACCCAATTTGATATTGCTCAAACTGTTAAGATGGTAAAGGAGCGATGTTCTAGTTTTAAAGGGGTTAAAATTGCTGTTATGGGGTGTAATGTAAATGGTCCAGGTGAGATGGCAGATGCCGATTTTGGTTATATTGGAGCTGGAAAGGGCAAAGTTAACCTTTACAAAGGGAGAGAATTGATCGAAAAAGGGGTCGTGGCTAGTGAGGCTGTCGAAAAATTGGTCGAATTGATTAAACATGGTTAGTTTTAATAATTTTTATAAGTTCGCAATATAAAAAATCTTAAATTCAAGAAATTCACTTAAAATCAGATAATATACGACTAATACCCCATTCGCAACGCTTGTAAGCAGAGGTATTGTTTTAGATTTTTGATTGTGGGTCACCCACTTTTTTGTATCTTAGCTCAATATTTTAAGCAAATAAAAAGAAATGGCACTATTTTCAACACAATATTTTGGTAATATTCTATATTTTGCAACTGCTTTAAACAGTGGAGAGTTGCTTATCGAAGCGCATGAAAACTACATAAAACAGAGCTATCGAAATAGATGCTCTATTTTGTCGGCAAATGGTAAAATCGACCTTACAGTTCCTACAGAAAAGATTAGTGGTAGTAAAATAGCAATAAAAGAGGTAAAAATCGATTATACTACTCGATGGCAACAGATGCACGAGAGGGCTATAGTGGCTTCGTACAAAAATTCTCCTTTTTTTGAGCACTATTTCGACTACATTGAGCCGCTTTTCAGAAAGAAACCTCAATTTCTTTTTGATATGAATATGGAAATTTTGGAATTAATTGAAAAAATGCTCTGTGTAAAGTTAAATATTGCAATTACCAACAATTTTATCCCTTTAGAGGAGCGTAGCGATGATTATAGATTTTTGATAAGTCCTAAAAAAAGCGTGGAAGAGGTGGTATTTTCGCCATATTATCAAGTTTTTTCGCATAAAATGGAGTTTGTCGAAAATATGTCGATTATAGACCTGCTTTTTTGTGAGGGAAACGAGTCTATATCTTACCTAAAAAGTCTAAATTTATTTAAAATTCTAAACACCAAATAAGAGATATTGTAATGAAAGATTATTTACCAAAGGAGGTGTTTCGTAAAGGGAAAAGAGTTGTAGAACGGGCACGTAACAGGAAAAATATAGAAAATATTGATTCTGAGCAGCTAGAGGGCACAACAGAAGGGGAGCAGAATAGTGAAAATTGCGGTGAAATTTGTTCTAAGCAGCCAAAAAGTGAGGATGAAAATATAAAAGCTACTACTTCTAATATAAATGATGAAAATATAGAAAAAAAGAGTCAAAAATCGTATGTAAAGGTGGTTTTAGATAAAAATGGAGAGCCTACCTCTACTATAAAATTTAAGTATATGCGAAGTCGTTTTTGTCACTTTGTTACATTCTCTACGTTGACAATTGTAGCTGCTGTTTTTTTCTATTTTTTAATGACAAGTAGTGGAACATATCTCTCTGCGTGGTATTTTTCTATTGCTTTGGCTGTTTTCTTGCTCTATCTTATCTCTTTTCCTACCTGTATAAAATTGAAAGATGATATTTTGGAAATAGATGGAATTTTGGAGCTAACTCCAATTCCTTACAAAAATATTAAGCGTATCTACAAAATTGATAGGTATCGATTAAGACGAACTTACCCACTACTTGGAAGTTATGGTTTTGGGGGATATTTTGGCTACTATTTCGATTTTGCACAAATGAAGATTGTATATCTACACGCCACAAATCTCTCAAATTTGGTTGTAATTGAAGATATTTATCGAAATAAACATGTGATAAGCTGTCAAGAGAGCGATATTTTCATCAAGGAGGTAAGGCAAAGGAAAATAAAGGAACCTTTAGAGGTTTAAATACGATAAAAGTAACCTTATTACATACATACACCCAATTTTAAATTGTTAACTCTACTTAATATGAGTCGTTTATCTACAAAATTTTGTTTGGCTCTGCTTTTTAGCCTAATCTCAAATATTTTATTTGCTGAGATTGGAAATATTTTGCCAATGTTAGAAAAAGCTAAAAAATTGCATAATAGTAATCCAAATCTTTCACTTTACTATAGTAATGAGGGGGTAAAGATGATTGATGAGTTGGAAGAAAATAGCAGTGAGAATATAGCTAAATTTGCAGATTTAAAGACTAAACTGCTTTTGCAAAGTGCAATTACAAGTAGATTTTTAGGGGATTTTGATTTGAGCATCTCATATCTATATGATGCCTTAGGGGAGGTGCCCAATGATAATTTGACGCTAAAAGGTGAGATTGAGGCTGAAATGTCGTCGGTCTACTGTTATCTTTTCGATTTTAATAAAGCGATTGAATTAAATGATAGTGCAACTGCTATTTTTAAGTCTTTAGGCGACTCTATTATGTTGGCTAATTGCTATAATAATAGAGGAATTATTGAGTGTTATATTTATGAATATGATATTGCGCAGCAGTTTTTTATGAAATCGTTGGAGATAAACCGTGAGCATAAACTACTAAAGGAGGTGGCTGCAAATCTTAATAATATGTCGCTCTATAGGGGAGATTGTGATGAAAAGATAGATTTTTTAAATGAGGCTATTGCAATAAATAAAAATTTGGATTCAAACTGGTCGCTCGCCGAGAACTACAACAACCTTGGTAGACAATATTACTTCGCAGAGCGTTATAGTGAGTCTCAAGCTGCATTAAATGTTGCTAGAGAGTATGCGGAAAAGGTGGAGGCAAAGGCGTTAATTTGTGATAATAATGAGTATAGGGCTGATTTATATTTTGAAATGGGAAATTATAAAGAGGCTTATAAAAGTTTGCACGAACTTTATGTTTTGAGCAGCGAGCTATCAAATTCAGATAAATTAAGAGATGTAGAGCAGCGAATTTACCGACAAAATGAGATGCGACAGAGGCAAGAGTCAATGTTGCAAGAGATAGATCATAAGCAGAAGTTACTTCGTAGAAATATTTTGCTTTGCATTATTATTGCACTATCTATCACTATGGTGAGTGTGTTGTTTTACAATTGGCGTAGACGTAAACGAGATATTGAGCTGATGAAAACCAAGTATGATTTAGCCGAGGCAACTCTCGAACTTGATGCCTTAAAGATAAAACAGCAAGATTTAGAGTTAGAAAGTGTGCAAATAGCCTATGAGGCATCTAAAAAAGAGGCTGTTAGCTTTGCAGCGTTTGTTCAAAGTCGTACAGAGCTACTAAACAAAATACGTACTATGATTAAACAGTGCGAAAAGATGAAAAGCGACGAGATTATACCTCACCTAAAAAGCGCAAACCTATTCATATCTCAATATCTTGGTGCTGACAAAGGGGACAGTTCGTTACTGATGGGTGTGGATGCAAAAAATGAGGAGTTTTTATCAAAATTATCAGCAAAACATACATCTCTTACTTCGGGAGAAAAAAAATTGGCGTCAATGCTTCGAATTAATCTCTCTACTAAAGAGATTGCAATTTTGATGGGTATATCGCCAAAAACTGTAAATATGAATCGTTATCGATTAAGAAAATCTTTAAAACTTGAAGCCGATAGCGATTTGGTAGAATACCTTAAAAGCATCTGATATGATATAGCTTATTATTTATTACTAATAATAAGATAGATGTAATATATTAATATGAAAAATGGCGATAATTTGCGAAAATTATCGCCATTTTACGTAAATTGTGTAATGTTTTTAAAAAATGCCGTTTGTAGATATATTTTATTAAGATAAATAATTGATTATTAGATATTTGAAATTTTGATTGTAGATAAAATTTATATTAAAAAATAGTTAATTGTAGGTTAAATGTAGGTGGGTAAAATTTGCAACCCTCTAATTTCTTTACTTGTTTTGCATAAAATTTAATTCTAGGAGAGTTCTAGTTTTTGGATTTTGAGAAATTTCTCATTTTTAAGGTTTTAGATTTTGATTTTGCAAAATTAGGCTGTAGTGGTTCTTACTGTCTGATTTTGTAAAGTTAAAAGATGAATCCTTAAAAAGAGAAAGTTCCGAAATTCAAAATTTAAAAATTTCCTTCACTAAAACGCTTAAAACATTTAAAGAAATGAGAAATCTAAGTAACTATTTTAAACTAAATAGAGTGGTTTTAGCTCTATTTATTATTGTAGCGATGCCGCTTATGGCATTAGCACAGCAGATAGAGCTATCGGGTTCTATTTTAGATGAGGGTGGTTCGCCTGTTATTGGTGCTACTATTATTGAAAAAGGTACAACACGTGGAGCGATGTCGCTTGGTGACGGTAGTTATACTTTAAAAATTGAGCCAAATTCTACAATCGTTGTTAGTTTCTTTGGTTATATACAACAAGAGATTGCTGTAAATAATAGAACCAAAATTGACGTAGTGCTTCAAGAGGATGCAATGCAGTTAGATGAAGTTGTTGTTGTAGGTTATGGTACAATGAAAAAGAGCGACTTAACTGGTGCAGTATCTTCGGTAGATGTTGAAGAATTAACAAAAAGAGCTACTACAAACCCTGCGGAGGCACTTCAAGGCAAGGTTGCAGGTGTAAGTATTCAAAAAACTGGTGGTAATGCTGGAGCTGATGTAGAAGTTAAAATCCGTGGTGTAAAAACTTTTGGTGACAATCAACCTCTATATATGATTGATGGTTTTCCTGGTGATATTGCAAATGTAAATCCTCAAGATATTGAATCTATGGAGGTTTTAAAAGATGGAGCGGCAGCAGCAATCTACGGTTCGGTAGCTGCAAATGGCGTAGTTTTAATTACAACTAAAAATGGTAAAAAGGGTGAGACAAAAATTGACTTCAGTTCATATTTAAGTGTTGTTAGTGTATCAAATACACTTGATTTATTAGATGCAGATGAGTATAAAGAGGTTCATGCTCAGATGTATAACAATTGGAATAGCCACGTTGAGTCGCACCAATCGCAATACGACCCTTCAGGTACAGGTGCTTGGACTAGTAAACTAATTTCACTTCCTGAGTATATAACAAAAGATACAGGCGTTAATACGGATTGGCAAGATGAGATGATGCGCACAGGTCTATCTCAGAACTATATGGTAAGTTTGAGAGGTGGTAGTGATAACTCACAATACTCGGTATCTTACAACCACGCTGACGATAAAGGTATCTTCTTAGGTAACAACTACACTCAAGATAATGCTAGAGTAAAACTAGCTGCTTCTAAATCTATCTTTGATTTTGATGCTAACTTAGCATTTAAAATGTCGGAAAGTCAACAACCTCAATACTCTTTAAAAGAGATGTATATGATTTCTCCTTTAGTTTCAGTGTATGACGATAGTAATGAGTATGGTTTTGGTCTTACAAATTTTGATGGTCTTCCAAACAATCGTAACGTTGCAGCTGATAACTACTACGAAACAGCATCTACAAAAAATTATAATACATCGGCAAACATTGCAATTAATGCAAATATAGCTGAGTGGTTAGATTTTAGAACTAGCTACTCTTATAGAGGTAATCATTCTCGTTATACTTACCATGCTCCTGACTATGTAGCAGATGAAAAATCTTACAGAGAGTATCCATACTATGCAGAAACAACAAGCTATTGGGAAGAGCAGGTGTTAGATAATGTGTTGACATTCAATAAAGAGTATGGTAAACACTCAATTAACGCTATGGCTGGTACATCTGTAACTGCTCAAAAATATACATGGAACTCTATAGGTGTAGAGGGAAAAACTACAGTATATTCGGTTGAAAATGGTAGTTTAGTAGTTGGAGAAAGTGCAGGCGGTTTCCTTGATTCAAGTTTTGATACAATCGGAGCAGGCGTTGGTGGTACTTACAATGCTGATGGTTCTCGTTACACTTACAACAGAGCATCTTTCTTTGGTCGACTTAACTACAACTACGACGATCGTTTCTTAGTTCAAGCTACAATGCGTTATGATGGTTCTTCAAAATTTGGTTCGTCAAATAGATGGGGTTCTTTCCCTTCTGTAGCACTAGGTTGGAGAATTTCGGAGGAAGATTTCTTCAATAAAGAGGGTTTAATCAGTAATCTTAAACTTCGTGCAAGTTGGGGTGTGTTAGGTAATGAAAATGCACTTGGTTATTACGACTTCTTAGCTTTGATTAATACTTATAACACTAAATATCAAGGTTATGTTCAAGGTACAGGCGAAAACGCATGGACAGGAAGTATCGCAACAGGTTTGGAAAATCGTTCGCTTCAATGGGAGACAACAGAGACTAAAAATATCGGTTTAGATTATGGTCTATTTAGAAATAAATTGACAGGTACATTAAACTACTACTACAATAAAACTACAGATTTGTTAATCACTAGAGTTTTAGCTCCTTCGGCTGGTCTTGATGATCCTATTTTAAATGTAGGTTCGATGAAAAACTCAGGTTTTGAATTTGAAGCAAATTGGAATGATACAAAGGGTGAATTTGGTTACAGTGCTGGTATTAACTTAGCTACAACTGACAATAAAGTGTTGTCGCTTGCAAATGACGATCAAGTAATATATGGTACAGGTCTTAAATATGGCACAGAACACTTCCCTACACAAACAATGGTAGGTGCTCCAATTGGTGGTTTCTATCTTTATAGAACAGATGGTCTTTTCCAAAGTGATGCAGAGGTGCAACAACACGTAAACTCTAGTGGTGAGCTTCTTCAACCTTATGCAGATGCAGGTGATGTTCGTTTTGTAGATTTAAATGGTGATGGTGTTATCGACGAAAATGATAAGGAGTATTGCGGCTCAGGTATTCCAAAACTTGAGGTAAACCTTAACCTTTCGGCTAACTACAAAAATTTCGATTTCTCAGCAGTAATAGGTAGTGCTTGGGGATATGAAATTTATAATGCTAACGAATATTTCTATGAGAGCATGAGTTCAGGTTCAAACTTCTTAGCTTCTTCATTAGATGCTTGGACTCCAACTAATACAGATACAGATGTTCCAAGAGCAATCTACGGCGACCCTAATAGCAACTCTCGTGAGTCGGATCGTTTCTTAGAAAATGGTGATTTTGTACGTCTACGTCAAATTCAGTTGGGTTACACACTTCCAAAATCGGTATCTGCTAAGTTAGGTATAGAGAGATTTAGAGTATATGCAAGTGGTGAAAACCTACTAACAATCACAGGTTATACAGGTGTTGACCCAGAGTTCTCTACTTCAAGCGTACTTGATATCGGAGTTGATAATCTAGTTTATCCATTTACTCGCTCTTATATCTTTGGTGTTCAACTTACATTCTAATTAGCTATGCGAATAAAGGTTTGAATTTCTGAGCTATTTTGAGCTATTTATGCAATCCGAGTTATAAAAAAATAACTTTTGTTAATGCTTTTTTAGAAAAAGCACGCCCTTTGGGCTGGCAAAAATCGTTCGTTTTCACTCACGGCTTCGCTCCGCTCGCAATAAGCGGAAGAAAGGTTTTCAACCTTTTATTGGCATGAGCTTCTAAACATTTGAATTAATATTTTAATATTTAAAACTAATAATATGAAAAATTTGATATATATAGCAACGTTATCGGTAATGTCGATGTTTGCTACATCTTGTAATGATTTTCTTACTGTTGAGTCGCCAGATCAGTTAAATTCTGAGAGTTTTTGGCGTGACGAGGCAGATGCTCAAGCTGGTATTGCTTCTGCTTATTCGCAGTTAGAGTATTTTATTGATACTTGGGAGTTTGCCGAGGTAAAATGGCCAGTTGAGGCTTATCGTGAGGATATTATTAATATGGGTAATGATGCCATGAACTACCAAAACTGGGTAGAGCTTTATAACTTTACATACACAAATGGTAATTCGCAATTCTCGTCATATTGGAGTAATAACTATCGTGGTATTAGCTTTGCAAATCAGGTAATTGAGAAAGTGGCTGAAATTTCGGATGAGGATATTGATACAGATATTCGTGAGCAAATTGTAAATGAGGCATATTTTCTACGTGCTTACTATCACCTAAAACTGCTTCTAAACTGGGAGGAGATTGTGGTTAGAGATGTATATATTACAGATCAAGACCAACTAAGCAAGGCTCTTTCTACACGCACTGAGGCTTGGGATTTTATAGTAGATGATTTAATTCAAGCTACTGCACTTCCTGCTTCTTATGATGCAAGCTCACTAGGACGTGCTACAAAAGGTGCTGCATACTCTTATTTAGGTTTTGCTTATCTTACTCGTGCTTATGAGGAGAGCAATAGCGACTATTTCACTAAGGCTATTGAGGCGTTTAATAGTGTTACAGGATATACGTTAGAGGGTAATTTTGCAAGTATGTTTGATGCAACAAACAAAAACTGTGCAGAGTCGATTTTTGAGCTTCAAACCTCTATGAGTACTGCAAATGGTGCTAACTATCGTACTCAAATGCACCGTTGGATTGGAACTTCTGAGCTTGCAGGTTGGGATGAAATCTTACCTAGTAGTTTCTTGATGGAGACTTATAAAAAAGAGGGTAAAATTGCTACAACTGGTGGTTATGATTCTCGTCTTTATGATTCAGTATTTTTCCAAGATGAATATTTTAATGATGGAACAGGCAAAGTGTATGGTGGTGATTATGATGACCGTTTTCAAGATAGTAATGGTGTAGCTTACGACCGCCCATCGTTCCGTAAATTTATGCCATCCGATTTAGATGGTCTAAGCCAGAGCTACTGTGCTATAAATATTCCTTTAATGAGATATTCGAATGTGCTTCTAATGAAAGCAGAGGCATTAAATGAAAAGGGTAGTACTACTGAGGCGATTGCGCTTATTAATGAGGTAAGAGCAGCACATGGTGATATGCCTGCTATGGAGGGAACTTCACAAGATGAGGTACGTAGTCAAATTGAGCATGAGCGTATTATAGAGTTTGCGCTTGAAAACTGGCGTTGGTATGACCTTCGTCGTTGGAGTAAGCTAGAGAGTGCTCTATCTAATGTAGGACGTTCGTTTGATGCGAGCAAATATTCGTTCTATCCAGTGCCTTTGACTGAACTAAATGCTAATAGTGCTATTTCTAAATAGAGGTTATTTAAAACTGAAATAAACAGAGGGGAGTCGCAAAAGACGTGCTCTTTAAAGGCTCCCCTTAAAAAACAGAGAGTGTAGAAAGAATGTTTATAATTATAGGAATAATGGTAAGTGGGGTAGCGTTGGGATATATTTTTAGAAACAGACAAATAAACGCTATTCATAAGATTATAACAGTTTTGATATGGTTGCTTCTATTTATATTGGGAGTAGAGGTTGGCGAAAATAGAGAAATTGTCGAAAATTTACATTCGCTAGGGGTTGAAGCCTTAATAATAAGTGTGTTGTCTACGTTAGGAAGCGTTGTAGGGGCTATGTTTTTGTGGCGATGGTTAAAAAAATCAAAAAATCAAAAAATATGAGAGGGAGTTTAATAATTGTAGGCTTTTTTGTGTTGGGTACTATTGCTGGGCTGTTTGGTTTGATTCCCGAGGCGATAGAGGTGAGCAGTTTAAGTTTTTATGCCCTATGTGGTTTGATGTTTTGTGTGGGTTTTAGTATCGGTAACGATTCTAATACCATAAATAATCTAAAGGGGTTGAACCCGAAATTAATTTTATTACCTCTTATAACAATAGTAGGTACATTAATAGGGAGTTCTCTATCTTCGTTTTTTTTAGAGGGGCGAA
>JAWXTR010000008.1:0-47840 GCA_044433365.1 Rikenellaceae bacterium | reverse complement strand
CATTAATGATTTTGGAGTGTGATAAATCGATTCATCCATTACCCACTTCTCAAATGATCTGAGTATAGGGTACGACTTTTCCTTTCGCTCTCGAAGAGTTTCCTCAATTGTTGCTTCTCTTGCCTTTAAATTTGCCTCTATCGTGTAAAGTAAAGCTATATAATCTAGTGCTTTTTGTGCTTTGGGGTCAACCTCTAGTGCATTCTCAAACTTTCTACATACATGAGCTAAACACCCTAACAGAAGTACTCCTTTCTTCCCCGCATAAATATTATAAACCGGATATCCGTCAGTTTGTAAAGCTTCTTGATAATCTTTTAGTAGTTTTAAAATCACCTCTTGCGACCTAGAGCCATCGTTGTAGTAATAAAATACAGACTTTTTCATCGGACTCCTTACTAGCCATAGATACGCTGTTTTATTCTTACTTATTTTATCTAAAACCTTTTCCGTTGTTTCATCTACTTGGATATAGTCACTATCTAAGATATCTTCCATTTGCAACTTATACAACAACAGCAGTTTGTCAGCTACTTTATGAACCCAACGATTAATGGTAGATGGGATAATATTTATCCATAATGCTTTGAATCTCTCTATTTGGCGATACTCTGGTAGATGGTATTGGAATTTATCTTTAGGGAATTTCTAAAATCTGACTTTCGGAGCTTTTCCGTTTTAAGGCTTCATCTTTGAATTTTACAAATAAAGGCGGTAGGAGCCACTACAGCCTATATTCGCAAAATCCAAATATAAAGCCTTAAAACAAAAAATCTCTCAAAATACAGAATTTAGAACTCCCCTATATAATTTGACTTATCAAAGAGTTATCAGCCATACAACCCTGTAAGAAATTTTGGTCAATGCGTGAGTGCGGAGACGGTTACATTTAAAAGAATTACTCTAGTTCAAATTTGAATACTGTTGCGATTTCATTCATTGGAACATCTGGAATAGTGATGTAAGCATTGTTTGTCGTAACTTCAAATTTAGCCTCTGTATCTGTTCCAAGTAATGTTACTCGTTTAACTTTTCCTCGAGTAGGGTAGCGGTGTGAACCAAGTTGAGAAATTTCTAATCTACCAGGTTCAGGTTTGCCTAAAAAGAACATATACATTGATTTATTATCTTTCGAGCATGTAAAACGAACATCTTTACTAGTGTATTGCACGTTTGCTGTCTGTCCACCATGATGATTATCTTTTGCGGCAGCGCTTCCATAACCATGAATATCAAAAGGAATAGTATTATATACTGCTTCACCATATTTTGATAACCACTCACCAATAGAGGTTAAAACTGTACGTTGTGCATCAGGAATAGTTCCGTTAGCCATAGGAGAGATGTTTAGCAACACAACACCATTCTTACTCCATACATCAATCATGTTACGCAAAACGAGTTCTGGAGTTTTATATCTTTGTCCATTGATATAAGACCAAGACATTCTGCTTAAAGTAACATCAGTCATCCATACTCGCTCCGATAGCTCTTTTTTACCCCCTTGTTCAATATCTTTAATACCGACTTCAATAGGCATATCGCACTGTTTAAAGCCAATTGTAACACCTTGTTTCTTTTTACGAGCCTCGTTAAAGTAGTAAGCAGCCATTTTTTGTCGGTTTTCTTCAGGGATAAGGTTTAACCAAGAGTCAAACCAAATCATATCAGGAGAATATTGATCTATAACCTCTTTAATTAGGTCGTACCAATATTTTTGAAATTCTGCATCTGGAATATTACCGTATAATTTCGCTAATTTTGGATCTTTTGATGAAGTTGCTCTATCAGGATCATAAGCAAAATGGCTATTATAACCGCAGTTAGAATTACCTGAAGTTGCCCACTCTTTTGGATTATCTGCATTACGTTGTAAATTTCTGGAGTGATGGAAGGTTGTAATGGTTTTTAATCCCTCTTTTTTTAATTCTTTAAGTAATTCACCTGTAATGTCTTTCATTGGACCAATCGTTTTAGTGTTCCAAGGATTAACTTTACTATCCCACATTGCATATCCATCATGGTGAATAGCTACAGGACCCGCAAAGCGAGCTCCCGATTTCTTAAACAGTTGTGCCCACTCTTTAGCATCGAAATTCTCTGCTTTAAACATATCAGCAAATTGATGATATTCAAAATCTTTACCATAAGTTTCGTTATGATGTTTGTAAATCATCTCATTTTTGCGATACATATGATATGGATACCATTCACTCTTAAAAGCAGGTACTGAATATAGTCCCCAGTGAAAATAGATTCCTAATTTAGCATCTGAAAGCCATTGAGGAATCTCTTCATGTTGGCTTAGAGACTCCCAATTTGCTTTGTATTGTTTTGGCTTAGTAGCAGCAAAATTTACTGAAGAAAATTGAGCAACAGTAAATAATAATATTATTATTTTTTTCATAAGAAATTTTATATAAACAAAATACTGATTTAAAGTATTTTGCAAGTTGATAATTAAGTTTAAGACAAAATAAGATACAGTCCTTATCTATAAGATAATTGCAATTGGTTATTGTTTTAATATACGGCTAAGTAGTAAATAAAATTTCATACACGTAGTTTGACTACAACAGTGGGTGTTTAGCCGTTGATGTCAGTTTCATACTCGACCGTGTGTTATCCTTAAATAACAGTGTCAGTAAAAATCGACCTTTGTTTTATGTTTTATAAAAAGCCTGGGATGTTTATCCTGCTTTGCTCTCCCTAATTACAACATCACAACCTAGTTCCTCCAACTCTTTTGTTAGATATGCCTTTCGTTTAGCTTCCAATCTCGAATTTATATAATCAGCACCTAGTTCTTTATACTCTACGCCTTCGCTCAATATATTGTAAACAGATTTCAGGATCGAGTGTCCTACTGCGATTAAGGCTCTCTTTTGCCTCTTCTGCCTGCCAATTTATGATACCTTGCACTGTAAAAAGTCTTTTTAGTTCTAGTTGCTGCCCAAGTAATTTCAACAAGTGTACATATTTTGCTTGTTTGTTACCATGGGTTATTCGTCCACTTTTTTTACCAGCACTCTCATTATTACCTAGGGCAATACCCACCCATAAACTTAAATGTTTCTCAGATGGAAAAACATTCATATCCAATCCTATTTCAGCTACTAAATCTTCTGCGCTCTTATTGCTAATTCCATGAACTTTTTTTAACATATCTAATATATTGCAATAAGGTGATAGCATCTCTTTTATTCGACTATCTAAACTATTTATTAACGATTCAATACTAGAAATATCACTCTTTATTAGTTGTAAAAGATATAGATTGTTTGGTGTCATAAATCCCTCGCATGCTTCAAATATATCCTCTTTGCTAGCTTTTAATTTGCCGTGATAAATATAATCTATAAATTCCATAGTAATGGTTTCACCATCTAGTAACCTATCAACTATCTTCGTACCTACTGCTCCTTGTGTGTCGCTTAAAACACTAGATAGTTTAATATTACAATCTTCTAAAATACGGATAATTCTGTTTTTGTTAGATGCAATATTGCCAATAAGAGTTTTACGATATCGTGTTAAATCTCGTAGATCTCTCTGCTGCTTAGGTGGAATATAGCTAGGGCGCAATAATCCTGCAAGTAATAACTTGCACAGCCATGCACTATCTGTTTTATCCGTTTTTCTGCCTACAACAGCTTTTACATGACGTGCATTTACAATCCAAACTATCAATCATGAAGGTTCAAGGATGTTATAAACGGGCTTCCAGTAAACTCCTGTACTCTCCATAGCAACATGTGTGATGCCATGAAACAATAACCAATCTCTTAATTCTGTCAATGATCGTGTAGTAGCTCCAAACTCTCGTGTTTCTTTACGGATACCTTCGCTTGAAATAGTTGCTACTATAACTTTTTTGTGTATATCTAGTCCGCACCCCTTGGATACGACTTGATTGAATGATATAGCTCCCATGATGATAAGTATTAGTGAACATCACAAAGTTAATAGTTTACAACTCTATTTCATTATCTTGGGTGCTATTTTTTTTTAGCATGGAGGTTTCATAATTATATATATTAAGATTATTTTTCTATTCCATATTTTTGTGCTCTATGATGTAATACGTGAAAAACAACACGTCCATCTAAACACTCTTTTTTATTCATCAAACCAACAGTATAATCCATTAGCTTATGCTCTAATTCTTCGTCAAATTCAACAAACCAAAGCATTGGAGGGAGTGAACCCCAATAATTATAATTTTTCATAGTACTCGTTCCATTCATGTTGCTGGTAACAGTTCCTTCGCTATCTTTAATCATTGATTGCGATAGGGTGTTTGCTATAAGTTGGCTATCTTCTGGTTTCCAATAACGACCACTCTCACTAAACACTCTAAATCCACGTGCATCAAAACCAACATGTCCAAAATCTTCCGTGTGGTTTGGATTATTTTCAAGTAAATATATACCGTATGGGTACAAAAGACACTTCTTGTCATTTATTTCAACTGTGCGGCTATATTTCCAAAACTCTTTAAACATAGACTTTAGTATAGAATCTATTTTATCAGCTTTTTTGTTGTCTACACCCATAATTTCATAAGCATCGACAACACTGTTTCCTGCTGCCATCAATGGAAATACTCTATTCCACTGAGGAACAGCTCCAACAGTTTCCTCGCCGTAGGATGGAGAAATTAGAAGATTTGTTTTTTTGTCATGATAGTGTTCTATTACAAAATCCCATGTTTCGTGTACATTATCTAATAGTTCAAAAGCAATTTGTTTGTATGTTACTCCTTGATATGTTTTATCCCAAATGGTTTTATCTTTAGCGATAGCCAATGCAGCCGCAGCAAAGAAATTTAAAGCTGCACCTTGGCACGAGATACCCATATTGTCTCTAGCTACTTCTCCGTTAATATAAGTCATGCCTGAAAAGTGCATCCACCCTTTTGTAAACATAGCTTTATCATTTGTTACTTTAACCTTGTATTTGCCATATTTATCGTCTCTGTAAGTCAAAAGAGTTCTTGATTGGTCAATTAGCCTATTTATTAGGGATAGATTATGGGTCTGTTCATATACCCAATCCATCATATATGCTTTTGTCCATGAAGCAAAGATTACATTGGTGTCGTTTGTAGTAAGTAGTGGTCTTTTAATCAAATAGGTGGAAAGATTATTTAGTTCCTCTTTAGTAACCTTACCCTCAGTACTATTTAAGGTTAGAGCATCAACTCCCTCCAAACCTTTGCTGTCATATCTAATGTTTACTTTATACGCTTCTGCTTCAACTGGCAGTATAACTGGCTTGATGGCATCACTTGGAAGTTCGTTTACAATAGTTCCTTTGCTAAACTCTTTGATTGTAAGCATTTTATTGAATGACGTTGGTACTGTAAATCCAACACTTAATTGTTTTTTAGCATCTTTAATCTCAAAATCACCATAATACAACATTTCGTCTGTTTCATCGCCTCGGCGAATACCATATCCGTCTAGGTACCAGCGAAATTTATTTTTTGTAAGGCGTTCTACATAAATGATGCTGTTAAAACGATAATTTGGCTTAACAATCCTTAATTGCCCCAAGTAGACCATGCTGTTAACTCCAGCCACACCAACACAAAAATCTTTTTGCTCTTTAAACAGCGACACCTTCTCATTGCCAATAAGCAAAGAAATAACCCTTTGAGGATATATGAAAAAACCACTACCACTTTCTAACTCCAAACATAAAGTCTCACCAATATTTAGATTCCATTTTTTGTTTGAAAAGGTTAGGCTGCCTGTATCTTTTTTATATTTTTCGCTATCACTTTTTAAAGGTACAATATTACTTGTAATACATTCATTATCCATTTTAATATATGAAGGAATATTCTCACATCCCCATTTTTCTGAGTTGCTAAACTCTGAAAAATTAGCCTTTTCTATTGTTTTATATTTAATAGTTTGAGCGTTTACTAGGTGTGTAGAACACCCCAATGAAAATATTACTAGTAATATTGTTTTTTTAATTTCATTCATTTTAATGTTTTTTAATTAGGCTGAATTCAACCTTATTAATATTTTTCAAAAATTAATAATTAAAATTTTAAAAAATCTATTGATATCGTTTTAAAATTCAATTTTAAATACAGTTGCTACACTATCCATATAGTTAGCTTCAGGTGTTTTGATAGTTAATTTTTCACCATCAATTTCAAAATCTAAATCATATTTTGAAGATAGAAGCGATACTTTTTTAACCTTATTTTTGTACTTATTAGAGATGTGGTCAAACACAATAGTTTTGTTTTCAGCTGGCATACCTAAAACAAAAAGATATAGCGTTTTATCATCTTTAGATTTAGTAAATCTAATATCGTCGGCACTATATTTTTGTTTTGCACTCTGTCCGCCATAATGACCTTTCAGTGTCTGAGCAGTTCCATAACCATATATATAGTGGCTTCGTGTGTTGTAGATAGCTTCGCTATGGAGTTTTATCCATTTTCCTAAACTATCAAGCACCTCACGTTGACTATCTACAATTACACCATCACTTCGAGGTGAAAGATTAAGCAGTACTACACCTTTTTTACTCCAAACATCAATCATATTGCGAGCAAGCAGATTCAACTCTTTGTATTTTTGCCCTTTTACATAACACCAGCTACCATAGCTAAGTGTAATGTCTGTCATCCAATATTTATCAGCCAACTCTTTCATGCCACCTTGTTCGATATCGAGCAGACCAACACCATCAGGAAGTGCTTTGCCCTTGTGGGTTACTATTGTCTGTTGATTCTCTTTTGCTCCACTATTATACTGCAAAGCTACAGCTTTTTGTTTATACTCCTCTGGTACTGAACCAAAATCGGAGTCGAACCAGATAATATCGGGTTTGTACTCACTGATAACTTCATTTATTTGTCCTAGCCAACGTTCATAAAATTCATCAGCTGAAATATTTCCATAAAGATACTTCAATTTTTCATCTTTTGAAGAGGTCGCATATTTTGAGCTATATGGGTAATAACCTTTCCCCTTTAAATCTTTATCGGCAGACTCACCATCAGCTCTTTGGAGGGTTGCGGCGTGGTGGAATGTTGCAATTGTTTTTAGACCTCGTTTTCTAAGTTCGGTGAACATCTCACCTAGTACATTTCGTTTTGGACCCATATCTAAGGCATTCCACATATTTATCTTGCTATCCCACATTGCAAAACCATCGTGATGGATTGCAACAGGTCCTGCAAATTTTGCACCTGTCGATTTAATTAGCTCTGACCACTCTGCTGGGTCGAATTTTTCGGCTGTAAATTTTGGGATAAAGTCGTGGTAGTTAAAATCACTGCCATAAGTTTCTCTGTGGTGTTCATAGATAGGATAGCCCCATTTCCCTGGAACATTAAGATACATATATCGAGGATACCACTCACTTTGAAATGCTGGCACAGAATATACACCCCAATGAAAATAAACACCTAATTTTGCATCTTTAAACCACTCTGGTCGCTCATTGTGAGTAACGAGTGATTCCCAAGTCGTTTCATATTTTGCTTCTTCACTTTTGCAGCTAACTATTGCCGATAGCAATAGAGTAAATAATAAGATTTTTCTCATACCTATATATAATATTACAATTTAGGAACTCTTTTTATAATAGAATTTCTAAATTCGTATTTTTAGTGATTTTAGAAGTCCACATAATTTAAAAGAGTTCCCTTTTATCAATTAAACGTGGGGATTATTAATTTTTAAAGTGGTATATATTTTAGTTGAAGTTCTCCCTCTTTTGCTCCTCCAACTTGAACACCTATTCTAGTGTAGGTAAACGATTCTGTAGTAATTTCTGAAGTGTTAATATTAAAACTACCGGAAGCGGTTATCTCAATCTTTACGCTAGATTTTTCTCCTATAATAGTAATACTTTTTTCGTCAGGGCTAATCTCATATTTTGAACGAGTTGTAATAGCCGACTCGAAAGGTTGGCTTACTTTGTATGAAAATTCATCTCTAATTGTAAAAGTACCTTTGCCTTGTCGGTCTAACTCATAGTGACGTTCTAATTTGTCGACTTTTGCATCTTGTGAGTAGGCGGAAGCTATATCTATTACAAATTCATCTTTTTCATCGGTAAAATTTTTAGAGATTAACTTCGCTGCCGATTTACGACCTGCCCTCTGCTCGTTACCGTTAATTAATGGAACTGGATGACCGAACGATGACAAAACTTTATATAAAATATAGCGTTTGTCAGAGAAAGTTTTGTCGGTATAAGCTGTAGGGCCTCCAACATCACCAACTAAAGTTTCGTTTCCAACTACAACCGAATAGGTGCCAACATCATTATGATTGTGGTGCTCACCATTATGACCACCTTTGATTGCAGCTGCAATATTACATCCAGAATCTTTAGCATATCGGGTTATTAACACATTTGAAACCTCGAAGAAATGGCGTAATTTGAAACCTGCACCACTTTTTGCAGCAGGAGTTTCAGTAGCTGTATTAGGTAGTATATTTAAGCAAGTTTTAGCAAAATCACCATCAGGTTTGTCAAATTTTAAATTATCGTACTCCGCTAACCCTAACCCTAGATTACGACTACAGTAGTTTAGAATATAAGGAGAGGCTTTTACCCCCCAACGACAATCGGCATTATAAGGGTAAACACCATTTACTATCCCAATATTATGAGAGAAAAGAGCTATATTTCTGATTTTTTCATCACTAAACAGATCTATTTTCCCTTCTGTGGCTTGATACAATATCTCTCTAAGTACTATGTAGTTTCCAAAACCGTAGTTGTGGTATCCAAGACCCTCGGTACAGTAGCCATCTTGAGGATAACCCACAATGCTATTTTCAGAATATTTCTCTGCTAAATGAACAAAGGCTGCTCGCTCAAGTGGTGATTCTATAACCGATAGCGCAACGGTTGTAACTCCATAAAGACACACTGCATTCCAATTAGTGGTCTGTTTCAACCATCCACTTCCATTACCTGAAAGCATTGTTCGTTTAACTGGATCTAAAACATGGCGATAGATTGATTTTAAAAGCGTCTCTCTACACTCTTTCGAAAGTTTGTCACCCAATGTTGCATAAGCTACAGCATAATTTGCTCCGCTAGTAGCAGCGTTAAGATCAACACTACAACTTTTACCAGATATATTCGCTTTCCAACGATCGTGGGCAGGTAGAGTCCACGAATTTTGGTTTGCAGTAGAGATTAAACCCTCTTCAATTAAAGGCAAAAAACGTCCTTTATTTTCTAAACACTCGGCAAGTACAATTTTATTAATACAATTTTCACGAGCATCTAACATAGCCTGACCAGCAGGACGCTCTCCTGTCTCATAAAAATCGCAATAAAGCGAATCACTCCAAGCAGGAAATTCTTTTCCTAAATAAGGCTCTGCGTCAGAGATAACATTTGCAAAATTTGGGTTTTTAGCTATTTCATCCCACACCTTTCTATTGGTGATAGGAACAGCATATAATCCACATTTTTTTGGCAACATTTTCGCAATCTCTTTAATTCTAGCTGTATCAGCAGCATTAAATGGTGCCTGCTGAATCACTCTCGACTCCTCATTATCATCTTGTGCAACAGCACTTCCTATATTCAATAATAGAAGTAGTGCTACAAACAAAATAGATATTACTCTTTTTCTTTTCATTTATAAATAATTTAAGGGAATTTTCACTCTAAGAACTGTTTTTTACTAAAGGGAATTTTAAAGAGAATTTCTTTAAAATTCCCTAATTATGCAGATAAGAATTTTAAAATTTCAACTATTTACCAACCTGTATTTTGCAAATAAACACCAAGACGTTCAAGTTTTAGCTGTTCGGTCAATGTTAAAGGCCATAATCTATACTTGTCGTCTGTTACATTGCGGTTTTGAACAACAAAACGATTGTACATAAACGAACCATCATCCTGTTTTTCTATTCTCATGCCTGTCACGACACCCTCACTATCTTGATTTGTCATCCAACGACGAGTGTCAAAATAACGGTGTTCTTCAAAGGCAAACTCAACTCTACGTTCAGCTCTCAAACGTAGACGAAATTCATCGGTTGTTAAGCCTATCGGAAGATCAGGCTGACCAGCACGACGTCTAATAATATTTACAGCTTCGTATGCCTCGTCAGTTGCTCCATTACTTTCAAGAGCTGCTTCAGCAAAATTTAAATAGATTTCAGCCAATCTAAATATTGACCAAGAACCAGCAGCCTCATTTGTAGTAGAAGAGTTCCAGTTAAGAAATTTACGCATATAGTAGCCAGTACGAGTATATTGACCTCCTGTTTCGAGTAGACCGCAATTACCACCTACGAAAGTCTCCACTAAGGTAGTATTTTTTTCTTGATTATGGTAATCACCATTTACATAGATTGTAGAACGTAGGCGTTGATCTCTATTCTCATAAGGATTGTTTGGATCATACATACCTCCATTCTCTACTAGAGCCTCAGGATTGTAGTTTGGTTGTGTGTGATTATCATCAAGATATGGATTTTCAAGATTTAGAATAGGCACACCATCCACTGTTTCATAAGCATCAACAAGTTCTTGCGATGGAGACATACCCGTACCTGTCACTCCCATATCTTTATTTACAGGAATACCATAAGTTTTCCAAAGGTCTGTAAATGAGATATTACTCATTAAAATACCCTCTTTATTACGTGGAGATGAAATATACTCAACCCCTTGTAAAAAATAGTCTTGATACGGACCGTAAGAACCTGTTAATCCTCCACTTGTATAATCATAAATTTCATAACCATTAGCTGTTATTTGCTCAAGAGCCTCTTTATTTACATCATAGGCTTTCTTCCACAAATCCGCATCATTGTTAGGATTCCAAAGTGGGCTTGCACCAAAAAGAGTCGCCTCCGACATAATAGCATAAGCAGTAGCTTTAGTCATAGCTTTGCTTTCATCGCTACTTACAATTCGCCAAATAACTCCTTCTTCTGCCATACCAGCTCTACAATCTTCAACTATAGCATCGACACACTCCTCCATGGTTGGACGTACTAGCTGAGAGAAGTCATAATCTACAGGAATTTCCTCTTTTATTATCGGCATAGGACCATAGCGTTTTACTAGCTGCCAAAAATAATAAGCTCTCAAAATCATTACTTCGCCTTTCCATCTAGCTCTATAAGCCTCTATATAGAAATATGGAACTTCATCTATATGTGCAATTAACTTATTACAATGCTTAATACCCTCATACATATTTGCATATAATGAGCTATTTATGTAGATATTACTACTTGTCATCTCTCCTCTATAGTAAGAATATACATTATGTCCTTGATCTGAATCTACAAATTGAGTTTCATCAGTAAAAGTAGCAAGAAATGTACTTTGAACACTACTAGAAGCAAAATTAGGTTTATAAGAATAACAAGTTGCCACATAATTTCGTGTTAGATAATAATCATCAAACACATCTTCATATTCAACTCTATCTTCTATCTCATAGTCAAACACACTTTCACACGATGTTGTAAAGAGTAAAGAAGCAGCAAGAACACTAAAAAATATATTTTTCTTTTTCATAATTTTTTACTTAATTAAAATGTTAAATTTAATCCAACTGTATAGTAACGAAGAGTTGGGAAAGCATTTACTGCTCCACCTTCCACATCTGTATCATCAGTTTTCATATTATCCCAAGTAAATACGTTCATTGCACTTGCATAAATACGTAGTCTGTCAATATTAATTTTTTGTGTAGCTAATTTTGGAACAGTGTAACCTAATTCAATGTTTTTTATACGACCAAACGACTTATCTTGATAATAGTAGTTATTTGATTTTTGACTAGAGCTACCCATCATTGTAAGAGCAGGAGCATCAATTGTTTGACCACTTTCATATCTTTCTTGAGTCCATGCATTTAAATGCTGAGAGAAATATGTTCCATTATTTGTATTTTCGTAGTAACCAATTCCACTATTAAAAGTGCCAAATTTACCTAAACCTTGGAATAAAACAGATAAATCAAACTGTTTTGCTCTAAAAAATAGCTCAGCACCCCACGAAATTTGTGGATCTGTTGTTTCACCCATAGCAACCACATCTTCTTGATTGATTACACCATCACTATTTTGGTCAATATATATAAAATCACCTACACGTGGAGCAGTACCATCATAAATTAATCCTGAAGTATCTAACTCCTGTTGCGAATTAAAATAGCCATTTCCATTAGAGTAATCAATCTCATATCCAAAATTTTGATTAACTCTATAGCCTGTTTCTCTGTATGTAGTAGCATAGCTATCAGAATATGGAAGTTCATCTACATTTACCACCTTATTCTTATAGAAAGAGATATAAGAATTTAATCCTATATTAAAATCTTGACCAATATTTCTATTATAAGCTAAGCCTAAATCGAAACCTCTATTAACGATTTCACCATTATTTATCATAGGTAGAACATCCGAACTAGTACCGCCAATAAGTGGAGATAAATTATCGGTAACAAGCATATCTGTACGTCTTTCATTGAAATAGTCCAAGCTAACTGTAACTTCATCTAAAATAGTCATATCAAAACCTACGTTTAAGGTCGCAATTTTTTCCCATGTTAAATCAGGATTACCTAGTCGAGTAATAGAAATTGCTGTTCCTATATATGAACTTAAATTATTACCTCCATCAGATAAAATATCATTATACATAAAGCGGTCACCATCAAAAGAGTCGTCACCAACAACACCATAAGAGGCTCTAGCTTTTAAATATGTAATAGCTTTATTATCTTTTAAGAAATCCATATTCGAGAGTAATGCAGCTACTGAGGCAGCAGGAAAAAAACCATAACGTTTTCCTTCAGCAAATTGCTCTGAACCTTGATAACCTGTTAAAATATCAGCAAATAAAATATTTTTGTATCCATAAGTAGCCTGTAGTCCATAACTCATTCGATATTCAGGAAGATTACCCTGCAAACCTGACGTATTGTTGCAATATTTATCAATAAACGCATTAGCTCGAATATAATGATCTCCAAATACTCTTTCATAATTCACATTTGCCTCTAAGTCATTACGCATAGTCACATCTGAACTTTTAGAAAACGACAAAGGCTCATCTTCGGTAGAACCATATTGATAAAATACTAAATCATCTGCTACAGTAAGGTCTCTTGTATATCTAGCATAATCAGTGTTGCCATTTGTAACAGAATAATCATATGTGTAATTTTTATAATTAGCATTTACAGAAAGTCCTTTTAAGAAGAAATCCAAATCAAAATTAAGTCCTATATCTGTTGAAATGTACAACGTACTAGGATTTGAATAACCAGAACGATTTAAACTACCATAAACAGGATCTGTTTTTTCTGGGGTAACAATCACAAAACCGTCTGGAGTCAATGGACCATACGAGGTAGATGGAAGATCAAAAATAGATGAGAAAATTTCATCATTGTCTTGAGGAATAATCTCATTATCCAACATTGCGTGCATATTGATATAACCATTAATAAAGTTATTAATTTTTACATCAATATTTGACCTTGCGCTAAATCTATCAGCTTTATACTCCTTAATAGGGCTGTCGGTAATGTATGGTGATTCTTGATTTGTATATGCTAACGAGACATAATATTTCACATAATCACCTCCACCATAAGCATTTGCATGAAGATTAAAAGTCTTTACTTGCTCTTTTAAGAACATATCATACCAATTGTTATTTGGGTATAAATCCAGATTTTTCCCACTTGCATAGTTTGCAATCTGCTCATTACTATATATATAATTATCACCATAACCATCATTTTTCCATGCCTGATTTATAAGTGAAGTATAATCTCCAGAACTCAAGATTGTTGGAGTTTTAAGAGCCTGCTGAAAGGTATAATTAGCATCTACAGAAATTATTGAGGGAGAATTATTCTCACCTCTACGAGTTTTTACAGATATAATACCACCCGAAGATTGCATTCCATATAGTGCAGTGGATGCAGCATCTTTCATTACTGTAACACTCTCTACATCGTTAATATTTACGATAGATAGATCCGAAACCATACCATCTACCAAAATCAGAGGCGAATCACTACTAGTAGAACTTGTACCCCTAATTGACAAAGAGTAGCTCTCCTTACCTGGTTCACTGCTACTTGTGCCAACAAATAGACCAGGAACACGTCCAGCAAGTGCAGAAGCAATATTTGTTCTATGGCTTTTTCTGAGTTCATCGCCAGTAATTGTGTATTGTGAAGCACCAATAGTGTAGGCTTCTCTATCACTATCTCTAACCATCGACACCTTTTGATTTGCCCTAGCAATATCTTTTGACAGATATACTGCAACACTCTTGCCATCAGCTTTTATAAGCTCACTTGTTGTTCTGTAACCTACATACTCTACCACTAATTCTTGGTCTGAAGCAACAACTCCAGATATCTCAAAACATCCATTTCTATCTGTAACAGTCATTAAATCAGTACCTACAGCCTTTACAACAGCACCTAAGACCACCTGATGAGCATCGTTATACACGATACCTTTAACCACATCACTCTGAGCAAAAGTTGTTAATGTACCTAACGACAACGATGCAAACAGTAATATAGATTTTAATCTATTATATTTAATATTCATAATTTTAAAGTTTAAAGTTTAGCCAATAGTGAAAACCCTAAATCCAACCAGGATTTTGCCATTTTACACCTGTTAATGCTTCTAATTTTGTAGCCTCATCTTGCTCTATTGCATGGAATAGATACTTGTTTGTATAATGTTCTCTAGCGAGAGTTTCTCCAGAATACTCACCAGTATCTCTGGCGTATGTTTGTCCAACACGAACTCTATGATATTCATAATCGCCATCATCGTTTATGAAGATATACATACCAGTTACATATTTAACATTTAACATCTCGCCATCAGGATTTTGCCACCTACGAACATCATTATATCGCTGCTCTTCCATACCAAACTCAATACGACGCTCATTACGAATCATTAATATTGCTTCATCTTGATTACTAGGAGTAATATTTGGCATATCGACTCTTTCACGAATAGGACGAACAGCCTCTACAGCATTTACAACATTACCATTCTCGGCTGCTGCCTCTGCATAATTAAGATATAGCTCAGCTAAACGGAAAACTCTAAAGCCCACACTTGTAGTCTTTTTAATCGTAGCATCGGCACGTACATATTTTTTAATATAATAACCAGTCATTGAATATTTATTACTCGAAACACTAAATCCGTGTGCACCACCAGCATAGCTCTCCACTGTCACAGGATCACCTGTATCATTAAGCATAGTCGAGCCATTATGATAAATTGTGGCATAGAAGCGAGGGTCACGATTAATATAAGGATCATTTTCATTGTAGCTACTATTGTTATTAAAATTAGGCTCTAAATGATATAGGTCATTATAAGGTTGCTCTAAATCCAAAACATAGCTACCGTCGGTCATAGGATATGAATCTACCAACTCTTGCGTAGGACATGGTCCACATCGCCAAGCTCCAGTTTGATAAGGCGTATTGGATTGAATAAATACTTTAGAGGTCATAGATGTTGCCATATATATCGACTCTTTATCGGTAGGATCTTGTGTAGTTGGTGTAAAATCAGATGTAATATATTCCCAATATGTATTTCCCTCATAAAGATCATCTCTCGACTCTGTGTAAAGCTCAAAACCATTAGCAAGCAGTATATCTAACGCCTCTTTTGTGATAGCCTCAGCCTCATCCCAATAATCATTACCATCGCAAAACAGAGGACTTGCCATAAATAAAGCTGTGCGTGACATTATAGCTGCCGCAGCACCACGAGTAAGGCGAGTGTAGTTGCTAGATGTTTGAGGTCTCCACTCAAGTTCGTCTTCTTTCAATATTTCACGACACTCCGAAATAATAAAATCAGCACAAGTTTTAAAATCTTCTCTTACAAGATCCGAACCTGTGCAGTCGGCTGGCAATACCTCATCAATAATAGGAAGCCCCCCAAAACGAGTAACAAGTTCCATAAAGTAGAACGCTCTAAGTAGTCGAGCTTCTGCTTTCCACTCTGCACGATTCTGCTCCAATGGTACAACTGCCGCATCTATTCTATTAAGAAAAATATTACAACGACGAATATTTCTAAAAAACAGATCCCACGAAGTAACAGATGTTCCTCCATAAATTTTATTTGCAATAAATTGATTACCTCCAGCTAAAGTTGTAGCTCCTACATAAGCAGTGGAAGGATAATTGCTTTGATATAGTAGGTGTGAGTCGTCCGACCAAGCCACTGGACCATTTGTAATATAGTTATAATAATATCCCCATTTAGGCATATCTTCATAACAAGAGTTTAAGTAAGCTCCCGTTGTAACCTCATTGCTAAAAATATCATCTAATGTATATTGCCCATCTGGCATAATATTCAAAACATCATGACATGAGGTCATTCCAGCTGAAAGAGCTAGAATAAATAGAAATTTTTTAAATATCTTTTTCATAATTTTTTCTGTTAAAATACGATGTTAGCACCAAAATTAATTACTCTAGTTAGTGGAAGCACTGTATTATTACCACTTTGCTCAGGGTCTACTAAATCAAAAGTAACTCCATCCCATGTAAATAGATTAGTTGCATTTGAATATATACGTAGTTTGCTCATACGAAGTTTGTCTGTAACCTTTTTAGGAAGTGTATATCCTATTTCAAGGTTTTTAAATCTAAAATATCGTCTATTTTGAACAAAAAAATCATTATTTGCAAATGAGGACGATACATCTGTTGAAGATAATGCTGGATATGTAATAGGCAACCCTGCCTCATGACGTTCTAAAGTCCACGCAGTTAAATGGTGTGTTTGATAACCATAAGCCTCTAAAATACCAGATGAGCTATTGAAGTATGACAAATAACTATCACCTGTACCAGTAAATAGTGCCGTAAAATCAATATTTTTAAAATTGAATGACAGATTAAAACTATAATTTAACTCGGGAAGTGACGGATCGCCCAGAGGTGCATAATCTCTAGCATCAATATATCCATCTTCATTCAAATCTTTATATACAAAATCGCCTACACGAGGATCAGTACCAGTATACTCAGCATATTCATCAATTTCAGCTTGAGATAAGAAATATCCATTACCTGGAGAGTCCCAATCTATATTGTAACCAAAGATTGTTCCCATAGAGAACCCCTCTTGTGTGTATTGATAAAGATAATCTTCTGAGTTAGGAACTTCGTCACGGTATATTACTAAATTTCGAGCAAAGCTAGCATTTGCATTAACTCTAAAACTAAAATCTCTTGATAGTTGCTTTCTATAGCCTAACTCTACTTCAAAACCTTTATTTTTAACCTGTCCTAGATTGGCTTTAGGTGCAACGCTTGTATAGTAACCCAAAATAGTTGAAACAGAATTTTGAGTAATAAGAATTTGCTCACGATTCTCTCTAAAGTAGTCAAAAGTAAAACTAATTGATTTATTTAAAATTGACAAATCGATACCATAGTTCTGTTTGTAGGCCACCTCCCATGTTAATAGAGGATTGCCAATCAATCCTTCTGATACATATTGACTAAGTCCCGCTGTAGTTGTTCCTCCTGAAGAGATGGTATTTTTGTCCATATACAAGAAACGATCATCACCAATTTGGTCATTACCAACTTTACCATAAGAGGCTCTAACTTTTAGGTTATCTACAAATTTTACATTCTCCATAAATTTCTCTTTCGTAACAACCCAACCTATAGATCCTGCTGGAAAGAAAGCAAAACGTCTATCTTCGGCAAATTGCTCAGAACCATTATAACCTACATTAAACTCCGCTAAAAAACGGTCGTCGTAATTGTAAGTTGCACGTGCAGCATAACCAACATAGTTGTGTGGAAGTAGTTCTACACCACTACCTGTACTTGAGTTATTATCACGTTGGTGAACAAACATTGCGCCTACAGTATGTTTTCCAAACTCTCTATTATAATTTAGCATCGCTTGTAAATTTAGAGCATATTTGTATGAATACGATTTACTTACACTTAAACGATACACCTGCGGTTCAGTTGGAGCAGTAATGCTTACTACATCATATAAATTTCCACTCTCATCTGTTAGCTCTTCAAATCCGTAACTATATAAATTATAGTCAGTCGATGCTGTTATCACACTTCCTGCAGTAGCGTCATACGATGCCATTAATTTTGCTGTTAAGCCTTTAGTAATTTTTTCACCTAAATCAAAATCGAAAGAAAATGAACTATTAAATACATTAGTATTTGTATCTACATATCCCGAATAATTTAAGTTTCCATATTGATCATTAAATATAGCATCATCTGGCACACCCCAGTCTGGTTCTGCCACAACAGGAGTCGTAGCCGGTACACCATAAATACCCCTAATAAATGTAAATTCATTAACAGAAGTGACACCAGGTTTTCCAACAGATTGAATATAACTTGACAGCTTTGTACTAGCTGTAATCCAGTCATTTATATCGACATCTATATTACCACGTAAATTTACACGATTCATTTTGTACTGAGGGTCATAACCTAAATCATCTGGATCTAATGTTTGAACCATACCTTTTTGGTCAACCATACCAATATTTACAAAATATTTTGTCTTATTTGTCTTACCCGACAGATTTACATTATATCTTGAAAGTGGTGCTACACTTTTAAAGAATATCTCATTCCAATTTGTATTTGGATACATTGGGTTGTTGTCCGCTTTGTAAAGATCAATTCTTCTGTATGCATTTTCAGAAACTGCTATTCCATCATTTACTTTAGCTTGGTTGTCTAAGGTAATTTTTTCCCACGAGTTGATTGACGCAAAATCACTAGCAAAGCTTTGCAGACCAAACTCAACAGATGCATTTAGTGATGGTTTATCAGTTGTACCAGTTTTTGTAGTAACCAAAATTACACCATTAGCTCCACGTACACCAAACACAGCAGTTGCAGAGGCATCTTTAAGGATTGAAATAGATGCAATTTCATTAACATCCAACATATTAAGATTATCACGAGGCACACCATCGACAAGAATTAGAGGCTCTTGACCACTATCACTAAGTGTGCTAGCACCACGAAGTCTAATTTCAAAATCTTCATTACCAGGTGTACCACTAGCCTGCATTAACGAAAGACCAGGGAGTTTACCAGCTAAAGCACCTTCAAGGTTTGCCGAAGGACTAGATTTTAAAGCATCATCTGTAATTGATGCAACAGCACCTGTTACACTCACCTTTTTCTGTTGTCCATAACCAACCACGACAACGTCCTCTACAACAAGTGCATCGACTTCCATTTGAACATGAAGTTCATCGCTATTTGCACTCTCTGTTTTTGTTTGATAACCTACAAACGAAAATACCAATTTTGTTCCTTGTGCAATACCTTTAATTTCATACGCACCTTGGGTGTCAGTAATAGCTCCTTTGGTAGTACCTTCTACTTGAACCAACACACCTGCCATAGGCGATCCATTCTCATCAACTACTTTACCAGAGACATTCAATGTCTGTTGAATCATATTGACTTCAAATTCTGATGTAGCTGCATGAGAAACATAACCTCCATTAAGCAACAAGGAGATTAGTATTAATCCACCTGTCTTAAATTTGTCCAGTTTTCTCATAATTTGTTCTTTTAGGTTGTGAATAATTGGGTAATAGTTTCAAAATAAGTTCGTTTAATTTAAAAATATCCTTACTTTATATTATCTATTTTTCTATGCTGCAAATTTACAGCTATCATAAATTAGTTTTGGGTAAATTTGTCTTTTTTGTTAGTAAAATTGTCCAAAAAGATTAAAATTATCGTTTTTTTATTGTTTTTTAATAAAAAAACTCTATTTTTGCGTATAAACAAGGATTAAACAATATGAAGAAACTTTACTTAATATTATTATTATTTAATATTTTTATATACAAAACTGCCACTTCGAACAGCCAGAAAAATTATAGAAATATCCATTTTAGCCAGCTTGATAACAAAGATGGTTTAATCCAAAATACTATAAATTGTATAACACAAGATGAGTTTGGTATTTTATGGTTAGGGACAAAAAATGGATTAAGTTATTACGACGGATATTCGATTAAAAACTATTTATATGATGAGGGCAATGGCAACTCTATTGCTGATAACTTTATAAAATATCTCTGCTACGATAAACGCTACAAAAAAATGTGGATTTCGACAACAGACGGCAAAGTATGTTGTTATGACTACAAATCAAAAAAATTTAAACATTATAATATAGATGGGCATAATGATGTATCAGATGTAAGGTTTGCAATATCTTCAAATTATCAACTTTTTTGCACCACAAATAGTGGGATATTTTCATATAGTGCAAATTTGGATAAATTTATCCCTTACATACCAATTGATAATAACTTTAAAAGTGCTAATAATATCTATTTTGATAATGATGATATACTTTGGATAGAACAAACAGATAAAAAAATATTAAGATACGACATTAATAGATCGCAATTTATCGATACGCCTAAATTGTTATGCTTATTATCCACATTCCAAAATATAACTATTACAAACTCAAATAAGTTGATATTTAACTCCGATAAAGGAGTAAGTGTGTATGATATTACAAAAGACAAGCTTACCTACATAAGCAATTTGCTAGGCATTGATGATTATAAGTGTGCAATAAGTGATGAAAACAATTATTTATGGATTGGTTCTGAAAATGGGATAGTTATATTGGATGAAAACTATAATAAGATTGCCCATTACGAACAAAGCGAAACAGATTTAAGCAATTTAAACGACTCACCTGTATATAGTCTATATAAAGATATGGATAATAACATTTGGGTTGGTACATTTTTTGGCGGTGTGAATTATTATTTGTCAAACACCCAGCAATTTAAGGTATATAGCTATGGTTTTAGTAAAAATCATCTTAGCGGAAAGGCTGTTAGAGAGATAAAAAAATGTCCCGATGGAGGATTGTATATTGCAACTGAAGATAGTGGTGTAAACTATCTTACTAAAGATAAAAAGATTATTAGAGCAAAAGAATTACATAAAAAATTTGGTATTAAAAGCACCAATGTTCATTCAATCCATCTTTCAGAAAGTGATAATAGTATATGGTTTGGGCTATTTAAAAATGGAGTCTCTAACTATAATTTTAAAAATCATAAACATACCAATTATGATGATATTCTCTCTGGTACATTAGGTTTCTATATTACAGAAGATTCAGATGGAAAAATCTGGTATGGAGGTCCAATAGGTTTGTATATGATTGACAAACAGTCTGCAAATAATGCTCCCACAAAAATTTCCAATCTAAATATTCTCACCACGATTAATATCAATGACAGTATAAAATGGGGTGGTGTAAAAAAAGGAGGAATTGTTGAAATAAATACAAAAAATAAAGAAATAAAAAAATTAAATCTAATCCCCTACCCAAATACCTACGTTACATACCTATACATCGATTCAAAAGATAGAATTTGGGCGGGAACAGACAATAGAGGATTATATGCTTTTAATAAAGATGGTGAGATTATTTTTCATTATAGTAATGAGAGACTCGGTTCAGATGCAATCAAAGCAATAATTGAAGATAATAATGAAATATTGTGGGTCAGCACAGAAAATGGACTCTGCTCAATATCGCCTAATACCTATCATATAGACCGTTTTACCACTGCCGATGGTCTGCCTACAAATCAATTCAACTACTCTTCAGTATGTAAGAGAGAGGATGGTGAGATTTTCTTTGGAACTATAAATGGCATGATTTCATTCTACCCTGAACAAATAATATATAATAAACCTCGATTTAATGTTAAAATAATAAATATACTAATTAACGATAATGGTATCTCAGGCTCCGATAAAAACGAATATTTAGACGTAGATATATCCGACAATAATAGCATAATTCTCACTTATCAACAAGCACAATCTGTACAGGTTACTTATAGTGGAATGAACTATAAATATGGTGATAAAACACTTTATAGCGTAATGATGGAAGGTATAGACAAATCATGGCAATTTGTAAAAGGTCAAAGAGAAGTGCGATTTTCAAATTTAACTCACGGTAAATATACATTAAGGATTAAAGCTAGTATCGACGGTGCAAACTGGGACGAAGAGGGTGCCTCTGCAATTAAGATAACAGTATTGCCCCCATGGTGGCATACCAATATTGCATACGCATTTTATATTCTATTTATCATAATTTGTATATACGCAGCCTATCGTTACACAAAATCTCGCCTTCTTTTGGTAATGCAGCTTAAAAATGAGCAGCAGCAGCGAGAGAATATAGAGCTACTTAATAGGCAAAAGATAGATTTTTTCACCTATGTCTCCCACGACTTAAAGACTCCACTAACTCTAATAATTTCACCGTTAAAACAACTTCTTGAAAAAAATAAGCTCGACCAAGCAGACAATAATAATCTAAATATTGTATACAACAACACACATAGAATGCAAAATCTTATTGACGAACTTCTAACATTTTCAAAAATTGAGATGAAGCAGGAGAAAATTGTTGTTAAAGAGGGTAATATAATGCTATTTTTAGCCGAAATATCACAAATATTTAATATTATTGCCTCCGAAAAAGAGATAGACTTTATTGTCGATTTAGATGATGAAAAAGATGTTTCTGTATGGTTTTCTCATTCTAAATTGGAAAGAATCATCTATAATCTAATTTATAATGCCTTTAAGTATACTAAAAAAGGTGACTATGTTAAATTTTCTGCCTCTTATTATGATGTTGATGGACAAACTAATATTAAAATTTCAGTAAAAGATAGCGGAATTGGCATTTCAAAAGAGCAGCAAAAGCATATATTTGATTGCTACTATCAAGCTGATAATGCAATAGAAGGTAGCGGATTTGGTATTGGGCTTTCACTTACACGCTCACTGGTACAGATGCACAAAGGCGAAATTCATCTTATTAGCTCTATTGGGAAAGGGTGTGAATTTATCGCTACTCTAAATGTTTCAAAGAGTGCCTACTCAACAGAACAAATAGAAAACAAGAAAATAACAACTGAAGATATAGAAAAATACAGACACTCTTTCAAAGAAAAATTTATTGAAATTCCACTATGTAAAGACAATAGTGACAACCAATTATCTACATTCAAAGAGACAATATTAATTGTCGAAGACAATATAGAATTAAATAGATATATCTGTTCAATATTCGAAGATAGCTACCAAATTATCTCTGCATTCAATGGATTGGAGGCGATAAAGATTATGGAAAAAATTACTCCTAATATTATAATTTCAGATGTTATGATGCCGGCTATGAACGGTCTTGAACTTCTTGAACATTTAAAACAGAACGTTAACTATAGCCATATTCCATTCATTCTTTTAACAGCTAAAACCGAAATAACCGACCATACTGAAGGTTTTTTAAGAGGAGCAACAGCCTATATTACCAAACCTTTTGATGCCCAAAATCTAAAACTTATGGTATCGAATATATGGGATGATAGAGTACGTAATATCGAACGTTTCAAACAATCTGAGAATATAAATGTAGATATGGTTACGAATAATAGTAGCCGTGATACGATTTTTATGAACGAACTACTTGAAGTAATAATGAAAAATATTGCAGATGAAGATTTTTCGGTTAGTGACGTTACCGACTCGCTTCATATAAGCCGCTCACTGTTACACACAAAACTAAAATCACTTACAAACTGCTCTTTTACTCAATTTTTACGTTCTATTAGAATTAAAGAGGCAAAAAAACATCTCTCAAGCGGCTCTACAATCTCAGAAACCGCATTTTTAGTTGGGATTAGAGATGCTAATTATTTTTCAAAATGCTTTAAAAAAGAGCTTAATATTACCCCTACAGAGTATATTTTACAGATAAAAAATGAGGGTTTTAAGAGTGACCCTTTTTGATTTTTTTAGAGGTTTTGCGAATCACTCTTTTTATTGTATTTTCAATTCCTCATATCTTTAGAGGCTCAGAATTAAACCACTCTACAGGAGTAATTCGAATAAAGGTTTGAAATTTTTGAACTATTTTGAGCTATTTATGCAATCTGAGTTATATAAAAATAACTTTTGTTAATGCTTTTTTAGAAAAAGCACGCCCAAAGGGCTGGCAAAAATCGCTGAGTTTTCACTCACGGCTTCGCTCCGCTTTTCTTAAAGCGGAAGAAGATTCTTCAAACCTATATTGGCATAAACAACTAAAATTCAACAAAACCTCATTTAAAAAATTCGAAATCTGTAGTACACAGTGATTATTCAAAAAATCGTATATTGCTGAATTTTAGATGTTATTTTTGATTGTTGGGTAAAGTTGGGTTAATACAATACCCTATTCCAAAAAATAACCCAATTTTTTACGAAGCGACTCTACAGCATACCGTTTTCGAGAGATAAGCGTATTTATAGGAGTGTTTGTAGCCTCCGAAATTTCAGCAAATGAAATACCTTGCAGCTCATTTAGTTCATATACTCTACGCTGATTTTCAGGGAGCTGCGATAAAGCTATTTCAAACTCTTCTTGAAAGATTGCTCTTGCTAGCTCGTTTTCTGGTGTATTATTATCGTAGAGAAATAGCTCAGATATTGGAATTTCTACCGATTCATCATCTTTTACATAAGGCATTTCGCGCTCTTTTATCTTTCGAGAGCGATCAATAATAAGATTACGAGCCACTCTATAGAGCCACGAAGATACATTTTCAATCTGTTCATCTTCACCATCAGCGACAATAAAACGATAGAATATATCTTGAAGTATATCTTCCGACTCTTCTGAGTCAGAGGATAGTCGTTTTTTGATAAATCCGTACAATGCTGCAGAATATCGCCTAAAAATATTATCGGCTCTACTACTCATTATCGTTAATGTTTCGCTTATAATTTTTAATATAATCTCTCCGCTGCTCTCGATTCATTCCTTTTACTTGCCTTCTTAGCTCATCTTTTCTACTTAAAGAGATATTTGCTCGCTCTTTAGTAGACGAAACATTACCAAAAAGCAATCTACAAAGCATAATCAAACCAGCAGCTTGTAGGTAAGTTAACGCTCCCCACCCTATCACTGAGGGAATAATTGCATTCCATAAAAACATTACAACTACTGCCGCAATTGCTACAAAAGACATGATTATTATTGGTTTTATAAAAATTCTTTTCATAAAATTAATTTATTTTGCTATTTGAAGAGTTATCGCTCCAAATTTACACATTTTTTCAATACATTTACCACATCCAACACAAGCAGCCGAGTTAACAACAACCGCTTTTTTGTTTTGCAATTCAAAAACCTCTCTTTTACACATTTTTATACACTTACCGCAACCAATGCAATTTTCGTCGATTATCTCTAGTTTTTCAACCACTTTAGGCTTTTTAAATTTTGCCTTTAAATTATGAAATATACTCATCTTAATATTTTTTATTTATAATACGATATTACTATCTATTATTGTAGACGAATAACTCGCTTTGATATTTTAAAAAGGCAAATTCGCAAACTATATCAAATTAATTTTCAAATATTGTTTAACTATCTAAATATCCTCGTTTCGTACAAAAATATTAAGGTGGGGGCTCTAATAATTGGTTTTATTCGATTTTTTATTTTGAGGTTATAGATTTGGGTTTTGCAAAAAGTGAGCGGAGCGGTGCCTACAGTGCATTTTGTAAAATTTAAAGGTGAAGCATCAAAATAAAAAAGCGTTAAAATAAAAAAGCGTTAAAAGCAATTTTTTAGAAGTTCAATTAAGAAATTACCCTTACAAATAACAAATCTACCATCCCTATTGCAGAGCGGTAGATTTATTGTTTGAAGCAGAGAGTTCTGCTTTCTGTATTTTGAGAGGTTTTAGAAGTTCTCCAAAAGAAGAAGAGATAATTAATTATTCTTCATGCCAATAAAGGGCATGAAGAACCTTCTTCCGCTTTTTGCGAGCGGAGCGAAGCCGTGAACGCAAGTGAACGATTTTTGCCAGCCCAAAGGGCGTGCTTTTTCTAAAAAAGCATTAATAAAAGTTATTTTTTACAACTTTGATTGCAAAAATAGCTCAAAATAGCTCAAAAATCTCAAACCTTTATTCGCATTCTTCAACAATTTTGATAGATTCGATAATGTCGCCACGTCTAATTTCGTCGACAATCTCAACACCATCTACCACTTTACCAAAGCAAGTGTGTACTCCATCTAGGTGAGAGGTGTTGTTGCGGCTATGGCAGATAAAAAACTGTGAACCGCCTGTATTTTTACCAGCGTGTGCCATAGAAAGAACGCCACGGTCGTGGTATTGTCGCTCAGCAGAGGTTTCACACTGAATTTTGTAGCCAGGACCTCCCGTACCAGTACCGTGAGGGCAACCGCCTTGAATCACGAAATCTGGAATTACACGGTGGAAAGTTAAACCATCATAAAATCCTTCGTTTGAAAGTTTTACAAAATTTGCTACAGTTATAGGAGTCTCATTCTCATATAACTCAATTTTCATTTCACCTTTTTCGGTGGTCATAATTGCGTATTTCATCTTTTTTGCTTTTTATAATTATTACTTAAATTATTTTTCAAAATTTTACAGTCAGAAGAGGTTGCTATTACTTACAAACTCCCTCTGAAACCAATCTTTCAATCATATTTTGAGTATCCATTCGTTTGATACTCTTCTTAGGTGTTTTAGGAAACGGTTCTGGGCTAATTTTAATTGTGTGAATCGCCTCGAATTTTGCTAAAGTATGATTTAATGTTTTACGATTATCGTTCATAATATCAGTGAGTTTCGACTCATCAATATTCATTTTTTTCATTAGCTCTTTATCAGGGTAAACCCACGCTTCGAGTCTATTACCATTTTGAAGGATTATACAATCCTCTATAAATGGCATATTCGAAAGCTTCGACTCAATAGGCTCAGGATATATATTTTCGCCACTTGCACCAAGAAGCATTGTTTTGCTACGACCCTTGATATATATATTCCCATCGCTATCTATCATACCCAAATCGCCTGTTTTAAGCCATCCATCGGCTGTAAAACTAGCAGCAGTAACATCCTCTTCACGATAGTAGCCAAGCATTACATTTTCGCCACGAGTTTGAATTTCGCCTATCTCATCACCCTCATTTTCAAACTCTATACGCACCTCCATAAGTCCAGGAAGAGCCTTACCTACCGATGTTGGGATAAATTTGGAGTGCTCTTGATATGATATTAGCGGTGCGCATTCAGTCATACCATAACCAATCAAAAAAGGAAATTTTGCACGAGCAAAAAACGCCTCTACATCTTTATTCATTGCTGCTCCACCGATAATTACCTCCTCTAAGGCATTGCCACCAAGCAATTTTCGAATTTTGCCCCCAACCATACGGCAAAACATATCACCTAAAATTGGAGTGTTTAGGATTGCTGCAACAATAGGTTTTTTAAGGAGTGGTTCAATCTTGCTTTTATATATTTTCTCGAACACCAAAGGCACTAAAAACAGAAGCGTAGGTTTAACCTCTTTACACGCCTCTAAAATATAGGCAGGAGTAGGAATTTTACCTAAAAAGGTGATTTTTGCCCCCCATTCTAACTGCACTAAAAGATTAAAAGCAGCACCATAGGTGTGAGCTAGAGGCAAAATACAGAGCGTAGATTTTAGTGTAACCCCTTTTTTGCTATAATTATCACGTGCAAACATAGTGTTGCCACATAGGTTGTTTAGCGAAAGCATAACCCCTTTTGTAAGAGATGTTGTACCAGAGGTGTAGCAAATTTCGGCAAGTGAATTTGCATCTTTTACTCTATACGACACATTTTCCGCCTTAAATCCATCCTTATATTTTTTGTCAAACTCTTTAAGAGCAGCAGCTTTAATTTTAGTAAGATTTATCTCGCTTTTTGAGACTATAACCTTATCATCAAGTAGTGAAACAACCCCTAAAAGATTGTCAAAATCGTTTATATTGAGTTTTTTCCAAATATCATCATCGCAGAAGAATAATTTTGCCTCTGAGTGGTTAATTACGTGAGTAATATCTTTCGGATGAAATTCATCTAGGATTGGCACTATAACCGCACCATAAGTGAGCGTAGCAACATAGACTAGCGACCAAGCGATAGAATTTTTGCCGCAAACGGCAATTTTATCACCATCGCTAATAGCTGCACAATCGAATAAAATATGCAATCTTTCTATCTCCGCTGCATATTCTCCGTAAGTCAATTGACGTTTTGAAATATAATCTTTTGCAGCCTCTTTTTCCCAATTTAATTTAAAACTATCGGAAAGAAGCTCTACTAAATTCTCTTTTAACATACTTTTTTAAAAATGTTTTTAAAAGTGGAAATTCTAAATATCCATCAAATAAGATTTCATAAAAGGTTCAATATCACCATCTAACACACCTCCAACGTCGCTGGTTTCGGTAAGTGTACGGTGGTCTTTCACCATTTTGTAGGGATGCAACACATAACTTCGTATTTGACTTCCCCACTCAATCTTCTTTTTCTTCCCCTCTTGCTCATTTTTTACCGCCATTTTCTTTTCCAGCTCTATTTGGTAGAGCTTACTCTTTAAAATGCGGATGGCATTCTCTTTATTCATTAATTGCGAGCGAGTTTCAGTATTTTCAACCACGATTCCTGTAGGAATATGGTAGAGACGAACCCCCGTCTCGACTTTATTTACATTTTGTCCTCCTGCACCTCCACTTCTGTAGGTATCCCAACGAATATCTGATGGTGATAGCTCAATTACAATATCGTCATTGATTGATGGCGATACAAAAACTGATGCAAAGGTGGTGTGCCTTTTATTGTTTGAATCAAATGGCGATAACCTAACTAATCGGTGTACTCCGCTCTCGCCTTTTAACAATCCATAAGCAAAATCACCACAAATCTCAATCATAGCAGATTTTACACCTATTCCATCCTCTTGTATATCAAGAACTTTTACTTTGTGACCAGCTCTTTCTCCATAACGACTATACATCCGAAGTAACATATTTGCCCAATCTAGGCTCTCGGTTCCTCCAGCACCCGAATTTATCTCGACAATTGCTGAAAGCCTATCTTCCTCCTCAGAAAGTGTAACTTTTACCTCTAACTCTTCGAGTGAGGTGGTAAAAGCTGCAATAGTGCTATCAAACTCCTCTTGAGAGATTATTCCCTCACTTAAAAATTGGAGAGAAAGATCTGCTTCGCTCCACGAACTCTCGATATTGGTAAAAGTATCAATCCAGAGCTTTTCGGCCGAAATTTCTCTCATAATTTTTTCGGCTTCTGCTGCATCAAGCCAAAAATCTGGTTTTTGAGATATTTCGGTCAGAGTTTCAAACTTTTCTTTGCGACTATCTAAGTCAAAGATGTCTCCTTAACGTATCCAGACGTTCTAAAAATTGTTTTTTATCTTCGTTGTTCATAGTAAATCTCTATTTTTTATGCGAATAAAGGTTTGAAATTTTTGAGCTATTTTGAGCTATTTTTGCAACTCGAGTTATAAAAAAATAACTTTTAAGTAGTGTAAAACAATTAATGCTTTTTTAGAAAAAGCACGCCCTTTGGGCTGGTAAAAATCGTTCGTTTTCACTCACAGCTTCGCTCCGCTCGCTAAAAGAGGAAGAAGGTTCTTCAAACCTTTATTGGCGTTTTTTATTAGTGTTGAAATTTCAAATTCCAAGAAAAAGTTCTTTATGTAGTTCAGGGAACTTCTAAATTATGGCTTTCGGAGCTTCCACTAAAGTTTAGCGGACACTAATAATTTTTTATCATAATAGGCTATGCAGCCATACATTTTATTCCTAAAACCTCTACAAATATAGCGATTTTTTGTAATTCTTCCAAACTTACTTTCTCTAAATTTGAGGCTGGTGTATCTCTATCTAGCGAATAAATCATAACCTCTTTCGGGTTAATCTTCTTTATAATTTCTAGCCAGCTACCCACCTCCTCACTGGTGGTATTGTCGATTTTTACACCGTTGTGCTCTCCACGCAAAAACATGGTTTGAATTATTATCTCACCCTTAAATCTCTTTAAGTTTTCGACTACTGTATCGATTGAATAGTTAAAAGTAGGCTGATTTATTGCGTTAACACTCTCATTAAAAGCAGAATCTATCTTTAAGATAGCTCTATCGACAAGCTCTAAAGCCTCAGCAACCTCCTTGCGCCCCATCATAGTAGCGTTACTCAACACTGCAACCTTTGCCTTAGGAAAATAACGATTACGACACTCAATTGTATGCTCAATTATAGATTTAAAATTTGGGTGCATTGTTGGTTCACCATTTCCTGCAAAGGTAATAACATCGAGATGCTCACCATTTTCAGCCATTTTTTTTAGCTGCAATTCCAGTGTAGAGATAACATCTTTTTCATCGTTAAAACGCAACTTTACACCTTTACTTTGGCTATTCCAACCACACTCACAATAGATACAATCAAAGTTACACAATTTACCATCAATTGGAAGTAAATTTACACCTAATGAGACACCCAATCGGCGACTTTTTATAGGACCAAATATTATTTTATCAAAAAGTGATGTTGCCATAACCTTAATCTTTAAATTTTATCAAAAAATCATTAAGGGGAGTTCTAAATTCTGGATTTTGAGAGATTTTTTGTTTTAAGGCTTTAGGTTTGGATTTTGCAAATAAAGGCTGTAGTGGCTCCTACCGCCTTTATTTGCAAAATCCAAAGATGAAGTCTTAAAACGAAAAAGCTCCGAAAGTCAGATGTTAGAAGTTCCCTTAAACAATCCTAACCCCCTTACTGCTCTCAGTAAGTCGCATATTTTCAAGGTCTAAGGATGTGATATTTACCAATCCACATTTCATTCCAACCTCAACTTTCCCAAAGGTATCTGCCTTACAAATTGCCTCAGCACCATTTTGCGTAGCCCATTTTACAATCTCTGTAAGAGGAACATCTCTGTATCGGTCGGCTATGCAGTGCATTTCGGCAACCATCGAAAGAAGATTGTTTGAACTTAAACTATCTGTTCCAAGTGCAATTCTTACACCTTTTTCACGAAGATAGTTTATATCGGTAATGTTATTTTCAATATATAGATTTGATAGCGGACATACAACCACAGTTAGTTTATCGCCATAAAGCTCTACGGCTCTATCAATATCCTCTTTTGAAGCATATATTGAGTGGACAAAAAGGATAGAATCTCTATCAGGAGATACTCTTGGTAGCAATCTATCGGCTTCTAATTCACCAGCCATCTCAATAGACTCTTTAAAGTGTACCGACATTGCACCAGTTGCTTTTTCGCCCTTATCGCTCAGCTCACTACCACCACAAAGTGCTATTAATCTATCTTCCATAGTGTAAGTGGCATGAGGAGAGACTGTAGCAGCTAATCCTCTTTTTTCATGTTCAGCCACTCTACCTAGTGCAAGGTAAAAAGTATCGTCGGCACTCATATCGTCGAAATCGTACATCTCTACAAATGAGTGATAGTAGATATTGCTCTTCTCTTTCACCTCATATACATAGTCGTTGTTGTTGTGGTCGCCCACAGCCACAACACCCTCAGAAGCCATAATTGCATCTTGCACCTGAGCAGCTCTGCTTTTTTCGCTATCTGGAGTAGTGTCGTTTATTTTTATGCCTATTATTGATGATATAAACTTAGGAAGCCCTCCCCCTGCTGGGATTTTCCCAAACACATAAGAGTACTCAAGGTGACAGTGCGAATTTACCATACCGGGAATAATTATCCCACTATAAAATTCAACACCAGAGAGTGAGTCTACATTTTCAACATTTTTTTCGACTGCAACTATTTCACCGCTATCGTTTACTGTTACCAATGGTCGTTGAATCAACTCCCCCCCACTTATCAAAAAGTGTGATGCTATTTTTCTCATATCTATTTAATTTTCGTTCTATTAGTAAATTGTAAGTTGAGGATGTTGTATCAACTCCCATCCAATAATTTTGAATTTTTACTCTTTTGGCTTCATCTAAGTCTCTACATCGCTCTTTTACTAGGTCGTAAAGATAGGTTGTATCTACGTCAATCAATATTTTTTCATCTTTTTTCTTACTCTTATCAGCCTCTTTACGTCTATCTTTTATATCGACTACAATACTATCTAACTGCTCAACAAGATTATAAATATAAGTTGTATCTTCGCCTTTCCACTGCGAAGGGAACACAAATCGGTTATTTTCATCAACTACTCTATCTATCTGCTCTAACATAGAGTACACAAAGGCGGTATCGACTCTCTGCCACTTATACTCACCTTTTTTAGCGTTTTTAATCTCTTTAATCCCATTTTCGATACTATCCAACTGATAAATTAGATTGTAGATAAGGTTAGTATCGACTCTTTGCCATGTTGGCGAAAACTTCATACTATCGATAAGAGTATCAACAGCCAACGCAGACTCATAGCTAAATGTAGTATCAATTTTCAACCATTTTTCGGTATTAATTCGACTTAAATCAGAGTCATATTTTCTCTCTACACTATCTTTCAGTTTTATGATAGGCAACACTCCAGTATATTTATCAAACAAGAATTTTCGAGCCTCATTTTTTAGAGGGTAGAACGCCACTTCAATACTATCGTAATGGACAAAAGGCTGCGTTAGGTTTGTTATTCGATTCCCAAAATAGGATAGGTTGTATTCTATTTGATTTTCGCCCTCTTCGATTACATCGATTGTAGTTTTATCGGTCATTGTTTTATAACTACCAACCTTGTAAGACATCCACATAGAGCGTCTTTTGCCTTTAACATTATTAATGGAATCGACCCTTTGAAAATCGAGATAACGTATATTATTTTTGTCGAGAGAATCAACCATATACCTAAATTTTATCTCATAATCACCCTTTTTTTCCAACGGGATTTTAATCACAAATTTTTCTAGTTCAGTAGAATCTAACGAATTTAAAAAGCGATTTTCGTTGTTGATATACATAATCTCTTTAGCCTCATCACGCCCCTTTTCTATCCATTTTTTATCCAATTCAGCACGGAATTGGGCAACTTTATTTGTCTTTTCTAACTCTGCAATTGCATCCTCGATAAGCACCACAACAACGTTACTTTTACGACTAGCAAACTCCTCTAAAGTGTAGCGCACATCTTCAACCGAATAGTTGTATTTATCGAATATAGGCTTATAAATAGCAACTGTGTCCATATTTAATTTAATCAGCTCCATTTTGGCATAACTATCCATAAACACCATCTCAACCAACATATTCTTAAATGTATCATAAGGAATAAGTCGAGTTTTGTTGGTGTTATTACAGGCAAAAAATGCCAATATCAAACCTAAAAAAAGTATATTTAACCCTCTTTTTTTCATAAATTCATGTAAAATACTTTGTGCTCCAAAATTTTAGAAAAGTTCTAAAAGTTGGTCTTGGAGCGATTTTTAACGGTAGCAAAGATAATTAAAAAGTTGATTACTACAACCGAAACAACCACCATAGCCACATCATTAATCGAAAGCACTACAGGATACGACTCCATAAGCAGCGTCTCGCTTTCGATTGAGATAATACCAAAATATTGCTGTATTAAGGTTATTACAACCCCTAAAACTACTCCTAATGCTACACCTGCAAGGCTTATATAGGTCCCCAAGGTGAAGAAAATTTTGTCAATAAAACCATTTGTAGCCCCTATCACCTGCGTTATCTCTATCTGCTTACTCTTATCTGAAAGCAGCATTACCAGAGAGCCTGTAAGCGAAAATGAGGCAATTATTATAACAAAAAGCGATATTATAAAGACCATTCGCTTTTCGCCATTCATTATTTTATAGACACTCTCATTCTGCGCATACCTATTTTCGATCTTATAATCCCCACCTAAAATACGAGCTATCTCAGTTTCAATCTTTTCGCTACTTATTGAACTATTTTCATCGCTTTTTACAACTACTGCCGAAACTTTTCGCTCTCTACCGAAAAGCTCTTGTGCAAATTTTAGAGGTACAATCACATATTTGCTATCACGCTCTGCATCTATAGCAAATATGGAGTTTGGAAATATTTTTTTTGAGCTGTAGGATGGTGTTGGAAGAAATGTAGTGCGGTTTTCGCTCGGAACGTACAACTCTAACGACTTCGATAGATTTACATTAACTCCAAGGTTGTAGGCAACCCCCATTCCCAAAATAGCGTAATTTATATCGCCTAAATTTAGGTTGTAACTACCCACTTTCATCATCTGCTCAATCGGCACAACTCTACGGTAGAGCGTATCGACACCTCTTACTGTAACAAGCGACTGCGCATCCTCATAGCTAGCTAAAGCATTATCTTCGATATAGGTAGAGATAAATTCTATACCATCGATATTCGAAATCTGTGAAACTACAGAATCTGCACTAAAAAAACGCCCTTTTTGAGGTGAAATTTTTATCTCAGAATCGAAATTGGAATTTAACGACTCAACCAATGAGGTTATACCACCAAATACCGACAACAAAATTATCAGTGCAGCGGTAGGTATTGCCACCGATAGAGAGCTAATAATAGATATGGTATTAACAAGAGCGTGCGACTTTTTGGAAAACAGATAACGTTTTGCAAAAAAGCGCACTAATGATAAATCTCTATTATATTTATAGGTTTGACTCTTCATCATCTTCATCGGCTGGAGATATTACTATTCCATCCATAATTCTGTTGATATTCGAAGCATATTCTAATGAATCATCTATATAGAAAGCAACCTCTGGAATTGCTCTCATCTGGTTTCGCATACGACGACCCAACATTAACCTTACTCGAGAGGCATTGTCTCTCATTTTTGCAAGCACCTCCTTGCTTTTTTCAAATGGAAATACCGAAAGATAGACTTTTGCAAGCTCTAAATCGGGACTCATTCTAACAACTGTTACACTTACTAGTGCTCCTGTTACTAGGTCGCTACATTCCTTTTGAAATATATCACTAATATCACGCTGAATCTGATGTCCAACCTTTTTCCCTCTTGTGCTTTCTTCTTGAATCATACTTTTTTATTTATAGTCTTTTTGAATTATAACTTTATTTGTTTTTCTTCTGCTTTACGAAAAAACTTTTGTTTTATGCTTTTTAAAAAAAAGCACGCCCTTTGGGCTGGTAAAAACGTTCGCTTCGCTCGCTACTGTTGAAATATATCACTAATATCACGCTGAATCTGATGTCCAACCTTTTTCCCTCTTGTGCTTTCTTCTTGAATCATACTTTTAAATTTTTTATTATAAATTTCTAAACTCAGCTATTCTCAGTTATTCTCAGCCATACTCAGCAATAATACTCAGCAATAATACTCAGCAATAATACTCAGCAATAATACTCAGCAATCCTAAGCAATACCAACCCATTCTAAAAACCTACTCCTTCTTCCTCTTACCCCGAAGTCCAAACCGATAATAAACCCCAACTGTCACCGAAACATAATCAATTTGAGAATTTTGCGGATTTTCAGAATATTTCGTAGAGTTTTTAAGCAAATCGGAGTAGGCATAGCAGTAGCGAGCCTCTGCAAGTAGTTCAATATTTTTTATAATCAACATCGAGTAGCCCAAACCACCTATCAAACCATACTCCATACGGTTATCTCGCTCAGAGAGAAATTCATAATCGTTCTCCCACAGTACTCCTGCCTCTTTCGACGAGAACGACTCTTTAGAGGATAGATTATATGCTATATATGAGCCAGCACTTAGAAAAATCGAAGCCTTTCCCTGCGCCATATCTATATGTGGTTGCCAAAAAAATGGTATAAGTAGCTGGTTTACACTTCTGGTGTATACACTATCAGAGTTCATACGAGGAAGCACATCGAAAGTTTTATTTTGATATGTTATGCCTGTCTCAATTCCTCCAAAAAATTTATCTCCTCCCCAATAACGGTAGCTAATAGAGGCGGTAGGGGTTGCAAAGTGATATTGAGTCTCTTCACTAGGTACAAACCTACCGTTTCCACCACCCATACCGATACGAACACCAACATAATTTTGAGCTAACACTACATTTGATAGCGACAAAAAAATAATTGCTAAATATATTAAGAATTTTGATTTCATGCAAAATAATGATTAAGGATTAATGCCGATAATTACCGGTAATAATTAATTAAGTGGAGTTCTAATAATTGGTTTTATTCGATTTTTAGAAGTTCCCTTAAGGAAATAAGAGATTTAAGTCGACCGTAATATCGTCAATCTCCCAATTCTCTTTTACCTCAAAAATAGAATTTCCATCTTTTTTATAGTTTCCAACTCTTTCAGGTAGAACTCTCTGCTCAAGAATACCGCTACTCCACTTACTATTTTTATCTCTATCTTCAATCACCTTAATAGAGTATTCTCCTGGCTTAATATATTTGAAAGTTATTCTATCACTATCGACCTGTTTTATCTGATATTTAGTCTCTTTCTTTTGAGTTAACATCACAATATAGTTAATAGTAGAATCTCTACCCTCTAAATTTATATTTACAGTACCAAACTCTTCGCTTTTAAGAATAGAAAAACTTGCAGTAATTGAGTCGTTTCGCTCCTGTAGAATATTTAGGAATGTACTATCTGCAATTGTTAATTTGTAGTTTGATCCATCCTTCCAATTAGCCTTTAAATACCACTTTAACACATCTATAGAGTCGGGCGTAAATGCAAATGGCGTATCTATAAGCTGCGCCTCGGTCTGGTCATTACTACTTTGAGCCTCCTGCGAACCTCGTGCTCCTCTACTACTTTTTTTCTCAGCTTTTATCTCTTGTATAAGCGAAATTCGAGCAGTATCGACACTTATAAGCGGCATACCAAAATTAAAAGATATGAAGTTGTCGGGATGAATCGATTTTTCGGCATCTGTAGTGACTCTAAATGGATTTTCTGTTTTCTCTCCGTCTTTCCCTTCTGGTTGCATCTGTCCTCCAGCTCTTTCACCACCTTCAGGATTCTCTTCATCTCCCCCTTCAGGACGTTCTCCACCGCCTCCTTGAGGACGCTCACCACCACCATCGGGAGGTCCACCACCACCGCTAGGACGCTCGCCGCCACCTCCGCCGCCGCCTCTTCTATCACTACCCGAAGAGGCTTTGTCGTTACTCTTTTTATTATCTTTTTTTCTATCTTTTGCAACAAAGAAGCTATGTTTAAACTCCTTAACTACAATAGTATCCTTAGCAAGCGAATCAGCAGTAACCGTACTATATTCAATCCAACCCTTTAGTGTATCGGGCATATTCTCCATATATGGATAAAATAGCTTTAGTGAATCTCTATTTTTTGAGTAGTTAACCACGACATTTTCGAACTCTACAGAGTCTAATTTTATGGATACCACCTCTGGATTTTTCTCTGCAAACTCAATAAGCACTATATTTCGCTCTGGGCGTGAGGTTTTTTTGACATTTTGGCGCACCAAAGCGGCATCCTCACCAAAAAGCTTAAAAACTCCTTGTGGCTCAGCTTCAACCCTTTGGCGTATAGGATTATACCACACCTTAAAAGGTGGTAGAGTTGCTGGATTAAACAAATCCTCATTAAATGCTACTAAATCGCTACCTCTATTATATTTTCCGTCGGTTGTCTCCTCGCTAAGTGCATAAATTTTGTAATCTATATCTTTTAGGTTTGTTGCAATAAACACACCATTACTATCGGTACGAGCTATTGAGTTAGGAAGCGAACGAATAAGCACTGAATCAAGCTCAGTGCTATCTTTGCGAGCGTCAAAAAGCAATATTAGAGCATTTAAAACAGAATCTCCCGTAAAAGCATCTATAACCTGTCCACTCATAGCTAGTGAGTCGATTTCATCGCCTGTAGAGAATACATACGAGAAGTTCATAAGTGGATTTGACTCATTATTATCTTGTATTGCGATACCAAAGTCGATTTTGTAGGTGATAGCACTATCTAGCTTCTCATCAAAGTCAATTAACAATGACTTTCCTTTTACCGTAAAGCGTGGACGTTTTACCATCTCTGGTGATACAATAATTTCAGTTTGTGAATTTTTCAACTGAATATATTCGTTAAAAACCATAGTAATTCTCTCAGCAGAGAAATTTGTCGAGAATGGAAGAGGGTCGACCGACACCAATTTTGGTGCTATCGTATCTTTGGGACCTCCTTGTGGTGATGCAGGGTTGGCGCAATATGTAAAAAACCCTAATGAAAAGAGCATCAGCACTATAAAAAGCGTAAAATCTATCTTTTTTTCTATTTTATAACTCATTAATTTCTATTTCTATTTAATAATCTTGTAAAAAAGTTGCATCTACAAGAGTAATGGCAAAATTTATGCAACCGAATTTTCCTACAAAGATAGTTTTATTTAATTAAAAACTAAAACATCTATTTTTTTTTACTCTTTTATATATGGTGAAAACTACTGTTTTTTTTATCGTAAAATTAAATTAATAACATATAATATGCTACTACAAAGATTTTTATTTGCAGCTTTTACACTATTTTTTATCCCAACATTTTTATTTTCACAAAATATAGAGCAGAGTGCGCAACAGTTGGGTATTTCAAAGTCACTAATAGACAAATATAACAAGTCAACTATTGAGCCTATCTCACAAAACTCATATAGTGGTGATAATAGAGTTAGAACCACACCTATTGCAACCTTTTCTTCACCAATTACCACAACAAACATACCTAACGCTACTGCTACCGATAGTGAGTCGTTAAAAAAAACGGTGTACGGAAGCGAAATTTTCAATAATCAAAATCTTAGCTTTGAGCCAAACCTAAATATTGCAACTCCTACAAATTATATACTATCTACTGGAGATGAGCTAATTATAGATGTTTGGGGAGCATCCGAACAGAACTATAATCTTACAATTTCTCCCGATGGAACAGTAGTAATACCAAAAATTGGGGTACTGAATATTGCAGGATTAAATATAGAGCAGGCTACCGAAAAAATTTCGTCAGCACTACAATCCATCTACTCTGGAATTGATGGAGAGCAGGTAAATATAACTCTTTCTTTAGGTAAAATACGTTCGATTCAGATAAATATTGTGGGAGAAGCCACAAAACCTGGAAGCTATACACTCCCGTCAGTAGCAACTCTATTTAATGCACTTTATGTCGCTGGTGGAGCAAACGATATTGGGTCGCTTCGCTCAATCAAATTATATAGAAATGGGATAGAGGTGGCAGATTTCGACCTTTACGACTATCTTAATGGAAATAACAGAGCCGATATTCGCCTAGAGGACAATGATATGATTGTAATCGAACCTTACCAAAATAGAGTTGCGCTTAGTGGAGCGGTAAAACGAGAGAGAGTATACGAATTAAAGGATGGAGAGAGCGTCGAAGAGCTTTTGGGCTATAGTGGAGGCTTTCGAGGCGATAGCTATACCGACCAAATCACTATTAATAGAAAAGATGGCGATATGTATGTTGTAAACACCATCTTTAACGAAAATTTCCCCTTTTTTACTCTCCAAGATGGCGATTTAATAGAGGTAAAAAATACCATTGCACGTTTTAAAAATAGGGTAACTATTGAGGGGGCGGTGTGGCGTGAGGGGAGCTATCAAATTTCGCCTTCGATGCAAACTCTCTCTCAGTTAATTAAGGTTGCTGGTGGTTTAGAAGGCGACGCATTTACAAACCGAGTGCAAATATCTCGTACTCTTCCCGACTACACCTACGAACTTATTTCGGTCGATTTAAAAAAGATTTTGAATGGGCAAGATGCAGATATTACTCTGAAAAATGGTGATAATGTATATGTTCCATCGGTTTATGATATTAACGAAAAACCATATATAGAGGTGTTTGGAGAGGTTAATTTCCCTAAAATTTCAGAAAAAACCCTTAATAATAGACGTAATGACCAATACCTAAATAATCAAGAATTTAACACCCAAATAAACAATCAATTATCAGAGAGTAACCAACAAAATATATCAAATGGCTATCAAATGCAAAATAGTTATAACAATAACTATAATAGTAGTGGCAGCTTAGCTTACAGCAATTTAAGTGCAATAAATGGTAGAGAGAATAGTCAATTTGTAAATAATAGTAATGGCAATAATTCACCATATCTTAGCCAACCTACTTCCTCTTATGGTAGTGGTATGCAGAATCAAAACAGAGTAGATTTTCAAACTCAAAATAGCCAAAAAAACAGCATATACACTCAATCTAGCGACAACTCTTACGACTCTCGTTACGACTTTTCTGTAGACGACTCTCTGTATGTCGAACGTTCACACAACAATATCATACCCTTTAAGCAGGGTATGACCATTGCCGATGCTATTTTGCTTGCTGGTGGTATGAAAGAGTCGGCATCCGAATCGGTAGTTGTGGTTTCACGACGCATTAAAAACACTACATCCACCTCTGCCACCTCCGAAATAGCCAAAGAGTATATATTTCCAATATCAAAAGATTTAGCAATTGAGGGTGAGGGTAACCAGTTTGTTTTGGAGCCTTTCGATGTGGTATATATTCGAAAATCGCCGGGTTATAGTGAGCAGCGACATATCACTATTTTAGGAGAGGTAACTTTTCAAGGTGAGTATACACTAACAAGTAGCGGCGAGCGACTATCTTCGGTTATCGAGAGAGCTGGAGGTTTTACCCCAAACGCCTACATAAACGGTACTCGATTAATTCGCCAAAAAACCGACGACGAGATAGAGCGTGAAAGGATAAAAATCGTTATGAGCAAAAATGTAGATAGCAGAACAAGTGGATTTTCGGAGCAGACTCTAATAATAGAACCTACCTACAGCGTAGGAATAGATTTGGTCAAGGCACTAAAAGAGCCAAATAGCAGCTTCGACCCTGTATTGCGTGAGGGTGATATTATATCGGTTCCAGAGCTAACAAACACCGTAAAAATAGATGGTGCAGTGCTACATCCTAACACTGTGGCATATAATGAGGGGCGTAATTTTAGATATTATATAGAAAATGCTGGCGGTTATCTTCAAAATGCACGACGCAGAGTCTATATAGTCTATATGAACGGTACAGTTGCAAAGGCAAAAGGTGCTAAAATAGAACCTGGTTGCGAAATAGTGGTGCCTATGAAAACTCCACGTGAAAATAGGCTTGGTGTTCAGGGTTGGGTTAGCCTAGCATCCTCTTTAACTTCGGTTGCTGCTATGACCACTTCGATGATAAACACTTTTTAAATTATAAATTATGAATTGCAAATCAATCGCCATTTATAATTTATAATTCACAATTTATCATTAATTATTCGTACCTTTGCACCATAATATATGGATATGATGATAAAAACAGAAGATATTTTAAAGAGATTTAATATCGAGACGCTTACACCAATGCAACAGAGCGTTTTAAGCTCTCACAAAGAGCAGCAAAACCTACAGATTCTCTCACCTACAGGCTCAGGCAAAACTTTAGCCTACACGCTTGCATCTTTCGAGCGACTAAAAGATATGGAGAGTAGCAACACCGAAATTATCATTATTGCACCAACTCGTGAATTAGTAATTCAGATTGGTGAGGTGATAAAAAAATGCGGCACTCAGTTTAAAAGCGCAACGTTATATGGAGGACGTAAAATTACATTCGAAAACGATATTTTAAAGGGTAATCCAAAGATTATTATCGCCACTCCAGGTAGGCTTGCCGACCATATCAGAAGAGAAAATATAGATACCGAAAATATCCATCATCTTGTTATAGATGAGTTTGATAAGTGTGTAGAGATGGGCTTTGACGACGATTTAATCGAGGTTTTTTCAGCTATGCAAAGCCTTGAAACACGTATTTTAACCTCTGCAACCGACTCTACAGAGATTCCAAAATATGTAGGCTTTCGTTCACCACACGTTATCGACTTTACAGCTGATAAAGCTCCATTAGAGGAGGGGAATATAGCAACGCAAATTATCGAAACCTCTGCTCCGCCACTTTCTACGCTTTACGGTTTACTTTCAACCCTTGAGCCGCTTCCTACGCTAGTTTTTTGCAACTATCGTGAGAGCTGCGAAAGAGTGTATGAGTATCTAAAAGAGAGAGGTGTAGTTTGCGACTTCTATCATGGTGCGCAAGAGCAGTTTATCAGAGAACGTGCACTGCTAAAACTACGTATTGGAGCGATAAATATACTTATTGCCACTGATATTGCAGCACGTGGGTTGGATATTAACTCCCTAGGGTATGTTATTCACTACGAACAACCACAAACTCCCGAAAGTTTTGTGCACCGTAGCGGACGAACAGGTAGAATGAACGGAAAAGGTGAAAATTATATTATTACACGCTCTTTCGATCTTCTTCCCGACTATATTCGCAAAAATGGAACAGTAATAGAGCCTTTGCAAGGGTCGAAAATATATGAACCAAAAAATTCTATGCTTTATATCGGAGCAGGGCGTAAAGAGAAGATTAGTAAAGGCGATATTGTAGGATTTTTAACACAAAAATGCTCACTTCCACCCTCACAAATTGGTACAATCCAAATTAGTGACCGTGAGAGCTATGTGGCAATATCTCGAAGCTCAGCCGAAAGAGTCGAAAAAGTAGCTAGAGGTCAAAAGGTTAAAAAAACCAAACCTATTATTCGTATTATTCGATGATAAATCAAAAACAGTAATGGTACCAAAAATAGCTACCAAAAAATCCTCGCTCATCTTATGAAGGCATATCCGCAAAACGAGTTTTGCGGATATGCCTTTGTAATAATAAGCTCACTCATAATGAATAAAGATATTCAGGAGCCATATCTGCGATGTTCTGTAATATTTGGCATAGACTTAGTTCGATTTCATGGCTCATTCTCAAAATCTGTTGTCATTAATTAAAATTTATAGTTCAGCAGTAGAGACGTAGCCCTGCTACGTCTGTAACACAAATCGTTATGTTTTAAAAAAAAGGTTTAAAACAATTCGGGATGTTATTTTCAGACGTAGCAGGGCTACGTCTGTAACATAACAGCAGTAGGTTATTGTTTTTAGGCAAATTCGCTGAATTCTCTAACGCAAGAACCGAAGCTCATAACTCAAAAATTAAAGATTTTAGACATCGTCTTAGAGGTGTTAAATCTTTAACGTTTTTCTTTTACCTAATTGAAAAATTACTTGTTTAAGAGTGGTAACAACAGATTTTGAGAATGAGCCGATTTTTCTTTTTTGTTCCATAGCCTTTAATTGTTAATTAGTTAGCAATCAATAGACAGATGAAATAAAATGGTGATTTCACCTGACCCGTTGCATTACACCAACAAAGGCAGTAGGTACACTAGTAGCCCACACGGGGGTATGAAACCACCGTGTATTGAACAAAGGGTGAGCATAAAAATGCCCACCTTGAAAATAAAAGGCAAGTTTCCCAGCCTCTGTTGATATGTAATGCACTGGAAATTTAGAAATTAATTTCATTCAAACAAAATTTTATTTCCATAATATTATTTTTTTAATCAATATTCAACCGTTTTCATAAGAAATCCAAATTTAAAACCTCAAAATACAAAATCGAATAAAACCAATTAGTAAAACTCCCTATAAAACTGATAAAAACTCATTAAATTTGATATTTTTAATTGCAAATTTAAAAGAATTTAGTACTTTTGTAAAAAATCTAAATTTATCTGACAACCGATAAATAAAGGAAACTTCTAAAATATCTCAAAATCCAGAATTCAGAACTTCCCTAGAAAATCGTTGTTGGTCTTTCAAAATTAAAGTTATGAAGAGAGCTAGTTTTTTAAAAAGAGTTGGGTTAACATCGCTTAGTCTGCTATCAGCTAATTTGTTTAATAGTTGTGCTGGAGGCGTTGAAAATCAAAAAAATAAGATTGATTGGTCGCAAAGTGGTCAATGGAAATACTTGGGTAAGCACGACCGTTCTAAAATATTAAAAGATAGAGATTGCAAGTTTGATGTTGCGGTAATTGGGGGTGGCATTGCTGGTGTAAATGCAGCAGTAGCAGCAGCTCGTAGAGGTGCAAAGGTGGTTTTGGTTCAAAATCGCCCTGTTCTTGGTGGAAATGCTTCGAGCGAAATTCATGTTCCTATAAATGGCTCATACCATTTTGAAAACAAATTTAAAATCGACCGTGAAACTGGTATTGTCGATGAGTTGCAGCTCGAAAATCGCTACTATAATGAGGCAATGTCGTGGTCGGTATGGGACCATGTAATCTACAACTTTGTGGTACGTGAAAAAAATATAACTCTTATGCTTAATACTCATGCCACTAAGGCGGTAATGAGCGGTAATATAATCAAAAAGGCTATCTGTTTTCAACAATCGACAGAATCTACAATAACAATCGAAGCAGATATATTTGTGGATTGTTCGGGTGATGGAATGCTTGCTGTTAGTGCTGGTGCTGACTTTAGAACAGGGCGAGAGGGTAAAGCCGAATTTAATGAAAAATATGCTCCAGATGAGCCTGATGGATGGGTTATGGGTGATAGTATTCAATTTTCTTCTAAAGATGTTGGGCACCCTATCGAATTTCGTGCTCCTGAATTTGCTGTTAAATACGACCCTAGCAAGATGAATAAACGTACAATATCGAGTCTAAGTTGTGGTTTTTGGTGGATTGAGTTTGGTAGTGATTTAGACATTACTGCTGATACCGAATATAATCGTCATCGTCTATTGGCATATCTTTATGGTGCGTGGGATTATGTGAAAAACTCTGGGAAATTTCCACATGCTGCAAATTTAGCTCTCGATTGGGTTGGCTCAGTACCTGGTAGACGAGAATCTCGTCGATTTATGGGCGACCATATCCTCTCGGAGCGTGATTTAACTGAATATGTACATTTTGACGATGCTGTGGCTTATGGTGGTGGTTGGTCTTTAGACGAACATTGCCCCGGTGCACTAGATAATCCCGACGATCCAGCTAGTTTCTTCCATCAACGTTTTAAAAAGATGTTTGAAATTCCTTTCCGTTCGCTATACTCTCGAAATATTGACAACTTACTATTTGCTGGGCGCAATATAAGCGTTACGCATATTGCTCTTTCGGCTACTCGTTTGATTGCGATGTGTGCAAATATGGGTCAGGCAGTCGGAACAGCTGCCAAACTATGTTTGGATAGAGGTGTACTCCCTCGTGAGCTATGTAAAAACCATATTTCAGAGCTTCAAGAACAGCTACTTCGAGACGATATGTTTATTCCAAATCGACCTGCCGCTGACCCTGCTGATTTGGCTCGTAAAGCAGTACTAAAAGCCTCATCGACAAATTCGGGCGATGCAAAACTACTAATTGATGGCTATAGTCGTGATGAAGTCGATAAAATACACCATTGGGAGTCGAAAGGTATAGGTGCGTATCTTACCTTGGAGTGGGATTCACCTGTAAATATCTCAACAATTGAGCTAAAATGCGATTCAGACCTACATACTGAGATACAGATACATCCTAAAAAAGAGAAGATGGAGGTACAAGTACCGGGAATGCCTAAAATGTTGATAAAATCGGTAACTGCTGAGATTTTAGTAGGCGACCAGTGGCAAGAATTTGCAAAATTAGATAATAATCTGCATCGTCGAATAATTCTCAATGGAGCTAAAACTCAGACTAAATCGGTACGTTTAAAACTTAACGAAACTTATGGTTCTAAGAATGTTAAGTTGTTTGAGATTAGATGTTATTAGATTAGATAGAGGGTGACCCAAAAGCACCCATTTTACACAAACAACCCTTATCACAGAGCATGTGGTAAGGGTTGTTTGTCTATTTTAGGGGCTTTTGTGTCATCCTCCACTAAAACGAGAAAAGTTGCACACCAAGCATCAAATAAGCTTTATCAGATTGTGGGTTCCACATCGCTTGCATATATAGAGGAAGCTCGTAATTTGCTATTTCTACGGTGTTTGAGACCTTTAGTGTAGCATGAACTATACCTGCCTTATCGCCATAAAAATTTGCAGAATTATCTATATTATTAAGTGCAAAGACTGCTCCGAGTCCAACATCTACCACCCAATTATCCTTTTTATAAATAGGATATTCTGCATAGCAGAAAGTTGAGAATCTATTTTTCTCGTTTAGTGAGTCTCTATCACGACCAAATAAAACAGTCGACCAACTAACCATTATCGGAAACTTACCTGAAAAACGGTAGGCTGCTGTAGCATCTAAAAAACGACCTGTTTCATCTGGAATATAGTTAAAAAATTGACTATTATTGTAAGTAGCACCATCCGAAAAGTTGTAGGTATCAAATAAGGTTAGAGAGAAGCCATTAGAGCTGTAGGTAGCGTAGTAGTTAAACTCCTTATACTCGCCTTTACTATTTGTTCCGCCCCAAAGTCCAACTTCGAGGTGCTTGTTTAGCGTGGTGTAAGAAACGTCGGTTGTTAGTACAAATCCATCGGCAACCTCTCCGCCTCTCCAAAGGTGCATATTCTGAAAATTTGCACTCATATTCATCTGCGCAAATAGTGGCAGTGAAAATAATAAACATATTATTGTTAGTAGGTTTCTTTTCATGTGATAAAATTATTAATGCGAATAATGGTTTGAAAAAAAGCATCAAAAAAATAACCTTTTTTTAATGCATTTTTTAATGCTTTTCAAAAAATATGCTTTATACTTTGGCAAAATAGCTCAAAATAGCTTAAGGGAACTTCTAAAATCTGACTTTCGGAGCTTTTCCGTTTTAAGGCTTCACCTTTGGATTTTGCAAATAAGGGAGGTAGGAGCCACTACAGTCCATATTTGCAAAATCCAAATCTAAAGCCTTAAAACAAAAAATCTCTCAAAATCCAGAATTTAGAACTCCCCTTAAAAATTTCGAACCTTTATTCGTATGAATTATTTAAGTTCCTCAGGAATAATAGGCATTGCGCCATGCTGTGTACAGACAAAAGCCGAAACTCTAACAGCTTTTTTATGAGCTTCACGCACTGTATCACCACTAAGAATTGAGGCAATAAATGTTGCAGTAAATGAGTCGCCAGCACCCACTGTATCGGCAACCTCTACCTTTGGAGTAGCTACAAACGACACCGACCCTGGCGTGAAAAGATAGCTACCATTAACCCCACAAGTAAGAATCAACATTTTAAGGTTGTATTTGGCAAGTAAAATCCAGCATTTATCTTGTAAGTCGATACCTGGATAGCCAAACATACGGCTTACTGCGACTAACTCTTCGTCGTTAATCTTTAAAATATTGCAACTCTCCATAGAGTGGCATATTGTCTCTTTAGTGTAGAAACCTTGACGAAGATTTACATCAAAAATTTTGTATTGACCATCATCTTCAGGCATAGTATCTAAAAACTTATTGATAGTAGCTCTAGTTACGACACTTCTCTGAGCAAGAGAGCCAAAACATACAGCACGTGTGTTTTTTGCAAGCTCCTGAAGCTCTGGGGTAAATGGAATATTATCCCAAGCCACTCCCTCTTTAATATCATACATCGGAACTCCATTAGGATCAAGTTCAACCTGTACTGTACCTGTAGAGTAGGGAACACGCTCAATCATATATTTTAGTCCATTTTCATCAAAACGCTCTAAAAGTTCGTCACCTAATTTATCGCTACCAACACCGCTAACAACCTTAGAGTCGTAGCCAAATTGCGAAATATGATATGCAAAATTTGCTGGTGCACCACCTATTTTTCTTCCCTCTGGAAGCACATCCCAAAGTGCTTCACCAATTCCAACGATATATTTTTTCATGTTTTTATATTTTTTAAATATTTGTAATGGTACTATTTTTTTATGTAGTAAAGGTTTGAAGATTTAAGGGGAGTTCTAATAAGTAGTGTAAAATAATTATTGGTGTGTTTTTAATAGTGCTATTGGAAATGAGATTTTTTGCTATTGAATTGAAAATATAGTGGTTCTACATTGAAATTTAA
>JAWXTR010000007.1:0-49317 GCA_044433365.1 Rikenellaceae bacterium | reverse complement strand
AACCTGCTGGTAAAACTAAACTAAATAAACTGGAAATATCCCTCATAAAAACATTTTTTAATCTCTTAATATCTGCAAAAATATAAACTTGTTGGAAATTATACAACAGATTTTGAGAATGTGCCATTTTGCATTTACTTAAAATTTTGCACATGCTGGGTAACCAAAAAAAAGACAATCTTATTTCTAAGATTGTCTTTGCTACGATTAGTAGCGGAGAGAGGACTCGAACCTCTGACCTTTGGGTTATGAGCCCAACGAGCTGCCAACTGCTCCACTCCGCGGTATTGTTTGATGGTGCAAAGGTAATGCTTTTTTCTTAACTTCCAAACTTTTTCGTAACTTTTTTTAAATATTTTTTATTTTCTCTCTTTTAAAGTTTTTTTGCATTTTTCATGCCAGATACTTGAAAAATTTCATATAAATATAACTATTTGAAATTCAATTATTTAGAGAAAATTATTCCACCTGCAATGAATAAATATATGGATAATTCTAAAAATGCAAGAAATTTTTGAGTATTTGCGCCCACTTGTCCACTTCGTTTGAAATATCGTGAAATTTTTGAGGAAAAAATTGCCACAATTGAGAAGGTTGGTAGTGCAATTCCTACCAATAATAGAAAAATTAATATTGAGTCGACCCATGTGTTCTGTTCTAGGTTGACAAATTGAGGGAGGAAAGATAGGAAAAAAATCAAGAGTTTTGGATTTGTGATATTCATTATAATTCCTCTCGTGTAGGGATTGTACTCCAAATTCTTTGATTCAATTTTATTTTGAGCACTACTCCCTTCTGTGTTTTCTGACTCATTATTTTTTCTTTTAAATGTAGATAGGAATGATTTTACCCCTATGTAGATCAAATATGCTGCCCCGATATATTTAATGGTATTTGTAATTGCAGGAAATTTTGAGACGACAAGTCCAAATCCTGTAAGAACAACGAGCGAGTGAAATGCCAATCCTGAGCACAATCCCATAGCTATTTTAATACCATTGCGTGCACCGTTTTTTATACTTTCTGTGATGACAAATATCATGTCTGGCCCTGGCATAATGGTTAGCGAAAACCATATTATTGCGAATTTAAGTAGTTGCATTGCGGATAATTTTTAAAGATATAATTAACGCCGATAATGATTGCGAGTCATTATCGGCGCAAATCAGAAGAAAATATTTGTTCCACGTGGAACAGTCTAAAATCTATTGTCCAATCCCGAATTATGAATTGAATTAAACTACCTGCCAAAATAGACCAAAAGAACATTAATATCAGATGGCGAAACACCAGGTATTCTCGAAGCTTGACCTATTGTCGAAGGACGAATACGAGATAGCTTTTGGCGTGCTTCGATCGTTATTGATTTAAATTGGCTGTAGTCGATATCAGGATTTATACGGATATTTTCAAGTCGTGATAACTTCTCGGCAATCACCTTTTCACGTTCGATATAACCACTATATTTAATAATAATCTCCACCTCCTCTACTGCTGTATCGTCAATTTTGTTCTGCTCTACGCACTCTGATAGTTCAGGAATATTGCAAATTAAATTTGCAACTTTAATCTCGTTTCGCAAAATTAAATCTATCAACTTACGTTTTTGAGGAAGTAAGGCGGATCCAATTTCGCTAAGATAGGGATTAATAACAGTAGGATCGATTGAGAAATTTTTGATAAAATCGTGAAGAATTTCTATTTTTTCGACCTTTTCGGTGAATTGATTGAAACGATTTTCATCAGCCAATCCTATATCATAACCCTTTTTTGTTAGGCGTAAATCAGCATTATCACCACGTAGCAGTATGCGATGTTCGGCACGACTTGTAAACATTCGATATGGTTCATCTACCCCTTTTGTTACTAAATCGTCGATTAAAACCCCGATATATGCTTCATCTCTACGTAGTACAAATTCGTCGAGAGAGTTGTTTTTTTGATGTGCGTTGATAGCTGCAATCAATCCTTGTGCTGCAGCCTCTTCATAGCCTGTTGTACCGTTGATTTGACCTGCAAAATAGAGGTTCTCTACCCTCTTAGTCTCCAATGTATGTCGAAGCTGTGTAGGCTGGAAATAGTCGTATTCTATAGCATATCCAGGGCGGAAAAAGTGTGCATCTTCCAGCCCTTTAATTTGATTTAGTGCGGCAAATTGCACTTTCCATGGCAGTGAAGATGAGAATCCGTTTAGATAGTATTCTGTGGTATCTCGCCCCTCAGGCTCAAGGAACAGCTGATGCTCCTGTTTGTCGGCAAAGGTGCGAAGTTTGTCCTCTATGCTTGGGCAATAGCGAGGCCCTACGCCCTGTATAATGCCATTAAATAGCGGAGAGTCGGCAAAGCCAGTGCGAAGCGTGTCGTGTACCTCTTTTGAGCTAAAAATGGTGAAACATGGCATTTGATTTTCGACAGGTTTAATCTCTTTTAGGTATGAGAATTTAGAGGGCTTTTCGTCACCAGCTTGCTCAGTCATAACCGAGAAATTTATAGTTTTTCCATCAATTCTAGCAGGTGTTCCAGTTTTCATTCTCCCAACTGTAAAACCACGTTCTAGCAGTTGATCGCTTATTCCAACCGATGCCATATCGCCCGAACGTCCTCCAACAGTTTGTGAACGTCCCACGTGTATTTTACCATTTAAAAAAGTTCCGTTTGTAAGAATTACCGATTTTGCATTAAATTCAACTCCTAATCGAGTAACAATACCACACACCTTTTCATCCTCTATTATTAGGCTCACCGCCTCATCTTGCCATATAAATAGATTATCGGTTTGCTCTAGTTTTTCTCGCCAAAGAAGTGAAAATTGGTTCTTGTCGCACTGTGCACGAGGCGACCACATAGCGGCACCCTTCGATAGGTTTAGCATGCGAAATTGGATTGTAGAGAGGTCGGTAATAATCCCCATATATCCGCCTAACGCATCAATTTCACGTACTATCTGACCCTTAGCTACCCCACCAATTGCAGGGTTGCACGACATATGCGCCATTTTGGTCATATCCATCGTTACGAGCAGTGTTGTCGAACCCATCTTTGCAGCAGCAGCAGCAGCTTCACATCCTGCGTGCCCTGCGCCTACTACAATTATATCGTATTCTGTTCTCATTGATGATTATTGTAAATTAATAATTTGTTCTTGTTGAAATATGCGCTACAGGCTCTATATTTGATATTTTGAAAATTATAGAAATTATCAAAACTGAATTTTAAACTATTGAGTTTATAAAAGATATTGAGTTTCCAGAGCTGTAGAAGCTTTTTGTATCTGTAGCGAACTTGTAAAATCTATCTTTCTGAATTTAGAAGTTCCCTTAAAATTACCCTAAATGTTTAGCCAGTTTTTCAAGGTTTAAATCCTCTTTTCGGCGCATCTCTTTAGCATCATTTTTGCTCTTGTCGCCTTGACCAAGAAGATGAAGCACGCCATGAATTATTACACGATGAAGCTCATCTATAAAACTAACGTTAAAAGTCTCACTGTTATTTTTTACTGTATCGATGCTTATTATTAAGTCGCCCGATACTACTCCACCCTCACAATAATCGAAGGTGATTATATCTGTAAAGTAGTCGTGCTGAAGGTAGGTGCGATTGGTTTCAAGAATCTGCTCATCTGAGCAGAAAACAACTGAAATATCGCCAACTTTACATCCTGCCTCTACTATTATTGATTTTAAAAAAGAGGCGATTTTTCGGCGGTTTTTGCACGAAAAATCGCAATCTAATGTTGAAAATGATATTGCCATTTTTATAAAATTATTGGTTGTTCCACGTGGAACAACCTTGTATAAATTATGAATTATAAATTATAAACTATAAATTAGAAATTACGAATTAGAAGTTAATCCACACCTCTGGATTTTGAGGACTCTTTTCATGCCATAACTCAAAGTGTGATGTGTTTTCACGATTACTCTTATCGAGAGATCCTATCATCTCTCCGCTATCTACATAGTCGCCCTGCTTTACCCTTAGTTTTACAAGATTTGTGTAGACTGTATAGTAGTGACCGTGACGAATCATTACGGAGTTGTTCACCCCCTGAAAGAAAAAGACCTTTACGACCTCTCCTTCGAAAATTGAACGGACTGTAGTCTCAGAGGTAGTAATATCAACACCATTGTTTTTTACCTTTACCTTGCTCTGCATTGGGTCGCTTTGTAGACCAAATGGAAGAGTAATAACACCACGAATTGGAGGTGGAAATTTGCCCTTATTTTCGCTAAATACGTTGGATAGTTTTATATCCAATTTTTTTATCTCTTCACTAACGCCCTCTTTGCGCATTGCCTCCTGCTCGATTATATCTTGAATAGTCTTTTGAAGTTTAGCAATGGTAGAGGAGTTTTTTTGAATATCTGAAGATATATTTTTCTCTTGCGATTTTAGCGATGATAAGATTTTTTTACCCTCAGATTCATCTTTTGCAAGCGTTTTAATCTCACTATTTCTCTCAGTAAGTATTCTTTCGGTTTGCTCCTGTTTGTTCTTTAAATCGTAGTTTTTGCGTGTTATTTCAGCCTGTGTAGCCTCAATCTCGTCACGCTTCTCTCTCGACATAGAGGCTAAACGCTCGAGATATTTGCTACGTAGCTGCATATCGTAAAAACTCTCACTAGAGAAGATAAAAAGCAGAAAATTATTCTGCTTAATATCTTTGTAGTTATTAACAACCGCAGAGCTATAATCTTTTTTTAGCGTTTTAAGATTTGACGATAGCTGACTAATGCGACTGTTGTTGCCCTTAATATCATTATTTATAAGTCGTAATTGATTGTCAAGATTCGACACGATTTTTTTTCGGTTACGAATATTGGATTGAACTAGCTGCAAAGAGGTAAGGCTACTCTTCTGCTGATTTTTATTAGCAGAGAGTAGCTGTTGAGAGAGCTGAATCTCACGTTGCGCTTTGTCAATTTCCGACTGTAGCTGCTCTATGGTCTGATCTGACGTTTGAGCAAAGCTACTGTTAGTCCAAACCGAACAAACTAGCAATAATGCGACTGTATAAGGTAATATTTTCAATCTAAAAAGGAGTTGTAATATACTGATAAACAGTATGTTATACGTTATATGATAGCTTCGAATTGTTGTAAGAAGCGCAGGTCGTTTTCGAAGTAAAGACGAAGGTCTTTAACTCCATATTTTAGCATTGTAATACGTTCAACGCCCATACCAAACGCAAAACCGCTATATTTTTCTGGGTCTATACCGCTTGCTATTAACACATTAGGATCAACCATGCCGCAACCCATAATTTCTAACCAACCAGTATATTTACACACATTACAGCCCTTTCCACCACATAAATTACACGAAACATCTACCTCAGCCGATGGCTCAGTAAATGGAAAATATGATGGACGCATACGGATAGATGCCTTTTCGCCAAACATCTCTTTAGCAAAGTAAAGAATAGTCTGCTTCATATCTGCAAACGATACGTTTTCGTCGATATAAAGACCTTCTACTTGATGGAAGATGCAGTGTGCACGATAAGAGATAGCCTCATTACGGAAAACACGACCTGGACAAACTACACGAATAGGAGGTTTTTGGCTCTCCATTGTGCGAACTTGAATTGAAGAGGTGTGAGTACGTAGAAGAATATCAGGATTTTTCTCAATAAAGAAAGTATCTTGCATATCACGTGCTGGATGCTCTGGTGGGAAGTTTAGAGCAGAAAATACGTGCCAATCATCCTCAATCTCAGGACCATCGGCAATTGTGTAGCCAAGACGAGCGAAAATATCGGTAATTTGCTGTTTAACAAGAGAAATAGGATGACGTGTGCCAATCTCTTCGTTAAGAGCTGGACGAGTGTAGTCGAGATAGTCCGAAAAAGTTGACTCTGAGCTATTTTCAATAAGCTCTTTAAGCTCATTAATCTTTGCGATAGTGCTGGATTTAAGCTGATTTATATGCTTGCCTACCTCACGCTTCACCTCTGGAGCAACTGTCTTAAATTCTTCGAAAAGAAGGGTTATTTCGCCCTTTTTTCCTAATGTTTTAATACGAAATTCTTCGATTTCTGCCATTGCCTTTGGAGTAAACTCCTCTACTCGGCGCATTAAATCTTCAATTCTGTTTTTCATTTTATATTTATTGTTTTGGGGAGTTCTAAATTTTGAAAGATTTTAGAAATTCCCTTTAGTTTATTTTCTCGGTTTTGGAGTATTATACAAAGTGTAGGAATTATCTGCAAATTTTACTCGTTGAAGAATTTATAAATCTGTAAATCCTCAATTTTAGAACGTTTTACATTCTTAATATCTACCCTATTAATAACAACATTTTTGATTGGTCTATCGCCACTACCTGTTGCAACTTTTGCAATACTATCTACAGTGTTCATACCCTCTACCACATAACCAAAAATTGTGTAGGCACCATCAAGATGAGGAGTACCACCGTTTTTGCGAAACTCCTCGGCAAATCTTGGAGGAGTCATACCGTCGTGATTAATCATAGAGTCGGTAAGAATATCATTATTTAGTCCATGAACGATATAGAAGTGAGAGTAAGATGAGTTGCGCTCAGGATTGACATTGTCGCCCTCACGTGCAGCACCTACAGCCCCACGAATATGATGAAATTGAGGAAGTATCTCTTTTTTTACAATCGGACCATCGCCATCGTCATAAAGAGGTGCATCTTCAGCCAAACCTTTACTAAGTGGATTGCCTGCCTGTATCACAAAATTCTCGATTACACGATGGAAAAGCATCTTACTGTAAAGACTATCTTCTACTTGTGCGATAAAGTTCGCTTTGTGGAGTGGAGTTTCGTCAAGTAATACAAATTCTATATCTCCATAATTTGTATTTAGATGGGCAACTTTTACCTCATCCTTAACTTCTTGATTACAAGCGTTTAATAATGATAGTGCTAAAATAATATAAGTTTTTGATACTAATTTTCTCATTTTCTTGTTATATTTGTCGTTAATGATACTAAGATAGTTTTAGGGAACTTCTAAAATCTCTCAAAATACAGAATTTAGAACTACCCTTTAAAAATAGATAACTGTAAGTAGTGTAAAACAATTATTGCCATATTCTTAATAGCACTCTTGGAGCGATATTTTTCACTATTAAATCTCAATATAGAACCACTATATTGAGATTCAATAGCAAAAAATCTCATCTCCAATAGCACTATTAAAAATACACCAATAATTATTTTACCCTACTTAAAAATTTAATATTTTAAAATTCATTAAAATATTGGCATAAAATTACATACTATTTTTTATAACCTACAAATATAGCCATTTTATTTTAAAATAAAAATTATGATGGTTTAAACCAACTTTTTATTAAAGTTCTCATAAAATAATAATGCAAGATATGAGTGATAGAAGTATAGATATTAACATAAACAACAACAGTAAAGTAAGAAAAAAGGTGAAGATAAGCTCAGTTTTAAAGAGGTTTAATATGATTGCTTTTTCTCTTATTTTAGCACTTTATACTGCCCTCTACCCTACTAATTTTTTGATGGCACAATCTGTAGGTGTGGTACTTAGTGGAGGTGGTGCAAAGGGGCTTTATCATATCGGGATTTTAAAGGCATTGGAAGAGAATGGTATTCCAGTAGATTATGTTGCAGGAACTTCGATGGGGGCAATTGTTGCCGGAATGTATGCAGCAGGACTATCACCTGAGCAGATGGAAGATATATTTCGTTCTGGTCAGGTGGAGCTATGGTTATCAGGAAAGGTGGAGAGCAAATATCAATATTACTACAAACGTCTTGAGCAGAATGGTTCGATGTTGTCGTTAGATGTAAATCTTAAACAGGCTCTAAGCAAAGAGGGAGACGGTGAGAATAGTGATACAGATATAGATTTAGGAGAGAGGAGTAAAGGGGTTGCAAAACAGTTTCGCTCCGTTATTCCATCGGTTCCACTCGATATTGCTATGCTCGACTACTTCTCGCCTGCAAGCAATGGAGCACGACAAAATTTTGACTCACTTTTTGTCCCATTTCGATGCGTTTCTGTCGATATTTTAGAGCGTAAACAGTATCTTTGGAAAGAGGGCGATTTGGGTATGGCAGTACGTTCTTCGATGGCTATTCCCCTAGTATTCAAGCCAATTATTGTAGATAGCATGATGATGTTTGATGGCGGAATCCTCAATAATTTTCCGTGGGAGGATATGAAGCGAGATTTTGACCCAGATATTATGATAGGTGGAATATGCACCACTGGAAAGGTTAATCCAACCACTTTTTCAGGACAAATTGAACTTTTAGCGATGAGTAAAACAAACTACAATCTACCAGATTCTTTAGGGATAAAACTTTCAAGAGATGTAGATGTTGGTATGCTCGACTACTCTCGTGCCGACTATGTGATGGAGTTAGGCTACAGAGATGCTATGGCTATGATGGATAGTATAAAGAGCAGAATTGTGCGTAGAGTACCAAAATATGTTGTCGACTTCAAACGTTTAAAGTTTAAAGAGCGAACACCTCAGTTTTTAATTGATAGCATTAAGGTAGATGGGCTTACTAAGGAGCAGTCACAATATGTAGCACAACAACTAAAGCTAAAAGAGGGTGAAACCATAACATTTGAGGAGTTTAAAGAGGAGTATTTTAAGATTATTGAGGGAGGATTGGTTACTGGAGATTTCCCTACTGCAACTTATAACCCTGAAACTGGTTATTTTACCATAAATATGAATATGGTGATAAATTCGAGCCTAAAAACTATGCTTGGAGTCAATATTTCATCTTCCAATATTAATGCTGGCTACTTGGGTGTGCAGTATAGTAAATTAAAGCGTAGAAGCTCAATTCACACTCTTTCGGGCTATCTTGGCAACTTCTACTCTTCGGCGGATTATCAAGCTCGATTTAATTTTTACGATAAAAAACGACCATATTATATAAACAACACCATAAACTACGCCTTTCAAGATTATGGACGAGGTAACAACCAGCGTTTCTCGTTTCGAAATCGTGTGTTTGACTACTCACGTCTTAATGGTGTCTACGCAAATAGCTCGGTTGGGATGGAGACTAGCCGCTCGTCAAAAATTGAATTTGGATTATCGGTAGGTAGTGACACTTATAAGTTCGATAACCAAAATATATATTTGGTTATGGACGAGCCAAATAAAAATGTATATAATTATGCAAATCTAAAAGTTGCACTCTCTCGCAACTCTTTAAATTATAGGGTATATCCAACTAGTGGACTAAAACAGACAATTTCGGCATTTGCAACTTATGGCGAGAATAACTATACTGCTGGTGTCGATAGAGATTCTGTTTCTACTACAATAAGGGGTGAAAAATATTGGTATGGAGTTTCGTTTCTAAGAGACGATTATCGCCAAATATCTTCAAATTTGGCGTTAGGCTACTCATTGGAGGCAATCTACACTACTCTACCCTCTTTCCCGTCAAGCTATGCACAAAACCTAATTGCTCCAGGCTTCTACCCTACCGAACACTCTCAGACTTTATTTATAGAGGATTATCATAGCAGCTCTTTTGCAGCTGTTGGTTTGAAACCAATTATAAAATGGAACGACCAACTTTATCTGAAAGGAGAAGGTTATCTGCTTTTGACAGAGCTAGACAACTTAAACAATATAAAAGATAGATTACACTACGTAATATCGGCTTCGGCGGTATACCAGTCGCCAGTAGGTCCAGTGAGTTTCAATTTTTCTCGATATGAGAACGACTCAATATCTCGTAACTATTTTACCCTAAATATTGGGTTTATTATGTTTAACCGTCGAGGGATTAACTACTTCTAAGTAGGGTAAAATAATTATTGGTGTATTTTTAATAGTGCTATTGGAGATGAGATTTTTTGCTATTGAATCGAAAAATATAGTGGTTCTATATTGAGATTTAATAGTGAAAAATATCGCTCCAAGAGTGCTATTAAGAATATGGCAATAATTGTTTTACACTACTTAAGAGTAACTTCTAAAAATTGCACAGCATCTGTTTTAAAACGAATAAATTCTGAAAAAAATTAGAATTTATTCGTTTTTTTAAATTATTTTTACTACTTTGCAAAAACTGAAACGCTTTAAGCAGCAGTAAGATATAAAATATTATTACTCTTTTTGCGTTTAAAATTCAAAAAATAAATAGAAATCGTCAAAAGAGGGTTATTTCGAAACTTTTAACCCCTAAAAAACAAAAAACAAAAAATCGAGATAAAATATTGGGGTGTTGCTTTTTTAAGCAATGTTCCTTTTTTTGACCCTAAAATTACAGCAAGATAGATACCTTTAATCAGTAAAATATGGAAAATTTCGACACCTTTATTCAAGAGCAGGTTTCGCTGCTTATTGATTGCGTGAGCAGAAGATTGCCCACTACCGAAATTGAACGAATTAAGGAGGCTTTTGAGTTTGCAGCCTATGCACATCGCAATCAGAAGCGTAAATCGGGCGAACCATATATTACTCACCCTATTGCAGTGGCACGTATTATTGGCGAGGAGTTAATGCTCGATTCAAACACCATTATCGCAGCATTTCTACACGATGTTGTGGAAGATACCGACTACACAATAGAGGATATTTCAATCCGTTTTGGCGATGATGTAGCCTTTCTGGTTAAAGTTGTTACAAAGCAGAAAAAAGAGCACTATGAGATGTCGAAACAGCTCGACAACTACAAACAGATGCTCGATTCGGTGCAATACGATATTCGTGCTATACTTATCAAACTATCCGACAGGCTTCATAACATGCGTACTCTTAGCAGTATGCGCCCCGACAAACAGATGAAAATTGCTGGTGAGACCGACTACTTCTACGCCCCTCTAGCAAATAGATTAGGGCTTTACTATATCAAAACTGAGCTAGAAAATCTGAGCTTTCACTATCGTTGCCCCGAGGAGTATGCAAAGTTAGAGGAGGAACTAGCTAAAGATGAGTTAGAAAACAGAGAGTGGCTCAATATTTTCACCTCTGAGATTCAACAACTACTTGAAAATAACGGGGTAAAAGCACGATTAGAGGTGGATTTTAGGATGCCATATAGCCTTTGGAGACGAATAAAAAAGAGTGGTAGCGATTTTCGCCATATCGACTACCGTCACGTTATAAATATTATTTTTGAGGATACGACAGACAAATCAGAAAAAGAGATGTGTCTAAGTATCTACTCAATCCTTACAGATAGTTTTAAAGAAAAACCAGGAAGTATCCGCAACTATCTTAACGCACCCAAGGAGAATGGATACACCAGTTTTCATGTTAAATTGCTATGCAAACAGAGAGGTTGGGAAGATATCCATATCACCTCTGAAAAGATGCTTAGCGACTCTACTCTAGGATGTATTGCCGACCACGGACGTAGCAATATAGATAACTGGATTGACAAATTTAAGCAGATTTTACAAGATATAGCCTACCATAGCTCAGAGGGAGGATTTATGGATAGCGTAAAAAGTTCGTTCTACGACGATGATATTTTGGTGTTTACCCCACTAGGAAAGGCAGTAATACTTCCTAAAGGGGCTTCAGCTCTCGATTTTGCTTTTGAGATTCACAGTAATATTGGTTTGCATGCTCAGTATGCAAAGATAAATGGTAAGTTAAGCTCTATAAAGAGTCCACTATATCGAGGTGATTGTGTAGAGATTGGGGTTAGTGATGTGGTTTCGCCAAAATCCGATTGGATGGAGTTTGCCAACACCTATAAATCGCAACGATATTTAGGTCAACATCTTAGAAAGCTCAAAACTTTGCCATTTACACGTTGCGATAAATGTTTTCCAATCCCTGGTGATGAGGTTATAGGATTTGTAGATGGTGATGGTGATACAATAGTGCATAAGCGAAATTGCGATACCGCTATTAAGCTCTCTTCGCAAGATGGCGACTCGCTTGTGGCTGTAAACTTTATGGAAGATAGAGAGTTTCACTACCCTGTAATGATAAAAGTAAAAGCGGTGGATAGATACCACCTGCTTAGTGATTTGATAAACTCAATTGCCGAAAATCTCAAACTTTCGATAGATAGTCTAACCACTACAACTACCGATGAAATTGTGGATTGCTCAATAAAATTCTATGTTCACTCTATCGGTGAGCTACAAAAGGCTGTTGCGTTTATTAATAATATTGAGGGGGTGGATGAGGTTCGTCGTGTGTAGGCAAATCGCAAACCCCCTTTTGTAGATAACCCTGTGTAGGCGTATTCGCAAAACCCTTTTTGCGGATTTGCGAATTTCCCTGTGTAATATAGTTTAGGGTTTTAGAAGTTCTCTTTATCTACTCCTTTTCAAAACACTCTTTATGCACCTGTTTTAGCTGCTCGATGGTGTTGTGAGCATATATTTGAGTTGTGGTAAGGCTTTCGTGACCTAAAAGATCACCAACGCTTTCAATCCCAACACCTGCTCCCAAAAGATGAGTTGCAAAGGTGTGGCGAAGTACGTGGGGCGAACATTTTCCCTCTACTCCAAGCAGAGTTAGTGATTGGTTTATAAGGCGATATACAGCAGTTCGTGAAATTCTATTGCCTTTTACCGATATAAATAGTGCTTTTTCATCCATGTTGCCAACCTGCTCTAGCTGCTCTAATCTAAGTTTTATATAAGATGTAAGCTTGTCGGTTGCAAGTGCTGGAAGTGGCGATATTCGCTCTTTACGACCTTTCCCCTTGATTTTTATCTCTCCTAAATTGAGGTCTAAATCCTCCATATTGAGAGCTATAAGCTCTGAAAGACGCATTCCACTACTATAAAACAGCGTAACGATTGAGCTATGTAGCTCGGTGGTAAAATCGTCGGATGGCTCGCTACATATCGCTATTAGGGTGTCGCTCTTGCCCTTTTCGATAAAGTGAGGAAGACGTTTAGGGGTGCGAAGAGAGGTTATTTTCTTTGCTGGATTCGACTCCACAATTTGTCGGCGTAGCAGAAAATTGTAGAACGACTTTATAGCCGAAAGTTTTCGGTTTATGGTGGTTGCAGCAGTCGAATTTTGAGAAAGAGTCATTATAAACATCCGAATATCTCGATGGTCTACCTTTGCAGGGTCGAAACTCTCCTGAGTTTCGCCTAAATATAGGCAAAATTGATGTAAATCTTCCCTATAAGCTGTTGCAGTAAGCTCTGAATATTGCTTTTCGGCAAGTAGATAGTTTATAAAATTTTCGATTACCATATTTTAACCTAATGAGTGAAGTGATAAATAATAAAAACGAGGCTAATTTACAAATAAAATTTGTAAATTAGCCTCGTTTATCTTAAAATTTAATATCTTCGAAAAAACTAGATTTCTTCTTGGTTACGTTGTAGTTGTTTAACGTAGATAGCTTTACGCATTTGGTCACGGTTAACTACAGATGGTTTAGTGAATTGTTGACGAGAACGAAGCTCTTTCATTACACCTGTTTTTTCGAATTTTCTTTTAAATTTTTTAAGGGCTCTTTCGATGTTTTCTCCCTCTTTGATTGGCATTATAATCATTACCGTAAATTTTTATTTGTTATTATTTTAATTCTATTTTTTGCGATATATATTTTTTTGAATCCAATATATCATTGCCTTTTCAGCCAAAAACGGTGCTTACTCTAGCATTTAGATTGTGTTTAAGAATAAAGTAAATTTTTGCAGCTTTTTGCAGCAGCTAATTTTGCGGCACTTTAAAAACTGCCAAGTTATAAACTTAATCTCCTTTCAATTAGTAAAAAATAATTAAGGTCGATATTAGTAAATAGCAAAAATATAATCCATAACTATCATACTCTGACCCAATAAAGTGTAAAAAATAGCAATAACTACTACCTTTTCAGCGTGCAAATATAGCAATTATTTTTTAATTACCAATAAGTTACCACCATTTTATTAATATTTTTTAACTTTTCTTTCATTTTTTAAGCAATTAAAACTCAAAAGATTACATTTTTGATGCAAAATAGCTAAGTAATTATGCCTATTTTTACCATTTTATTTTATAAAACCCCTTTTTTATACTATTTTTGCTAGATATTTTAATTATCGTCAATAAATATAAGTAGTGTAAAACAATTATTGCCATATTCTTAATAGCACTCTTGGAGCGATATTTTTCACTATTAAATCTCAATATAGAACCACTATATTTTCGATTCAATAGCAAAAAATCTCATCTCCAATAGCACTATTAAAAATACACCAATAATTATTTTACCCTACTTAATTGGCATTTATCATTATTATAAATGAAAAGCGAACTTTTAGATATATCAATACGTGCAGCAATCGAGGCAGGCAAAAAAATATTAGAGGTGTATAACGACCCTGCTTCAGATTTTGAGGTGGAGCGAAAAAGCGACAACTCACCTCTTACTATCGCCGATAGATTAAGCCACAAAATTATAGCCGAGATATTAAGCGGTAGTGGCATCCCTATTTTAAGCGAAGAGGGGGCTTCTATCGACTATAGCGAGCGTTCTACGTGGAACAATTTATGGATTGTCGACCCATTGGATGGAACAAAAGAGTTTATTAAGAAAAATGGCGAATTTACTGTAAATATTGCACTTGTAACCGATTCAGTGCCTGTTTTAGGGGTTATTTACGTGCCAGTTCTTGGCGAAATATACTTTGCTCAGTGTGGTTTAGGTGCCTTTAAGGGTGTGGATGTCGGAGCGTTTGAAGATGGTGAAATGGCAGTGCTAAATTTGCCATTAGAGCAAAATAGAGAGGAGGGAGAGTGTAGAGTTGTGGCATCTCGTTCGCATCTTAACGACGAAACAATCTGCTTTTTGGATGAATTAAAAAAGGATTACCCAAAAATTGAAATTCTTTCGAAAGGTAGCTCTCTAAAAATATGTCTTATTGCAGAGGGTGTAGCCGATATATATCCACGATATGCCCCAACAATGGAGTGGGATACTGCAGCTGGCGATGCAATACTTAGAGCTATGGGTGGAGCGTTGGAAAATGCTATTACTGGAGAAAAACTTCAATATAATAAAGAAAATCTACTTAACCCTTATTTTATTGCAAAATAGATGAATTTTAGTGTTATATATGTAATTATTGTACTAGCTGTGATGCTTGGGATTCTTGCTTTTGACAAGATGCGCCCAGGCTTGACGCTCTTTTCTGTTGCAATTCTGTTTCTTGCCTCGGGAATAATCACTACCGAAGAGGCTCTTTCAGGTTTTAGCAATAAGGCGATGATTACTGTCGCACTTCTATTTTTAGTAAGCGAGGGGGTGCGTCAGTCGGGAGGTCTAAATAGCATTATTAGCAAGCTATTACCCCGTAGGAGAAGTTCAATACTGCGTATTTTAGCACGTATTCTACCTGTTGTAGCTTTTATTTCAGCATTTTTAAATAATACCGCTGTAGTTATTATCTTTGCCCCAATAATCAAAAAATGGGCAGATAAACGCAATTTACCAGCCACAAAATTTCTGATTCCTCTATCGTATGCCACAATTTTAGGTGGTTTGTGTACGCTAATTGGCACATCTACCAATCTTGTAGTTGATGGTATGATGCTAGATGCAGGTTTTAAGGGGTTTTCGATGTTTGAACTTGGCAAAGTTGGGCTTTTTATCGCAATAGCAGGTGTTATATATCTTATTATCTTTGCAAATATGTTGCTTCCGGGCAATCGTGTCTTGGTTAAAGATATGGATGAAAATGAGGTTAGGGAGTATTTTTACGATGTGTTTGTACCCTCTGGAAGCAATCTTATAGGCACAAAAGTGAGACGGAATAAATTTTCGGAGCTTCAAACCATGGATGTTACCGCAATTAAGCGTGGCGAAGATATTATTGTTACTCAAGGGCGAACAATAGATATAGAGGAGGGTGATATTTTGGTGCTAGCAGGAAAGATGGATAGTGTCGAAAATATTCTTAATTGTAAAGAGGTGCAGATGTGTTGTCTTAATGATGAAGAGAGGGCTATGTTTGCACAAAAGGCTGTAAAACAGATAGAGGTGGTGGTTGCTCCACGCTTTCAGGGATGTGGGTTGACACTTGCAGAGTTCGATTTTTTTAGCCACTATAGAGCAGTTGTAATGTCGATACATCGCAATGGTGAGCGTATTACCGTAGATTTAGATTCGCATGTTATAAAGGAGGGCGACACGCTTGTAATAATTACAGATGGTAATTTTTCGCAACTTTGGGGTAATTCGAGCGGTTTTTATATGATTTCTGAGATTGACGACTTTAAAATGCCTGAAAATAGCCGTCGACGTTGGTTTGCTCTTTTGCTTGTGATTTTCATGATTGTAGGGGCAACATTTGGTAGTAAAATTCCAAAATTTGAGGGTCTTTCGTTTGATATGTTCTTCTTTGCAGCGGTTGTAATGGTTATAATGGCTGCTACGAAGCTCTTTCCACCCAAAAAATATACTAAATATATTAGCTGGGACGTACTTATTGCTATAGCTTCGGCTTTTGCTATCAGCAAGGCTATGATGAACTCTGGTATTGCCGACTCTATAGCAAGTGTAATTATTGAGGTTTCGAAAAATTCGGGTCCTTATGGTGCACTACTATCTATAATGTTAATAACAATGCTCTTTACCGAGACAATTACAAATAATGCTGCTGCTGCTCTCTGCTTCCCGATTGCAATAGCGGTTTCAGAGCGATTAGGAGTTAGTCCATATCCATTTTTTGTGGCAATATGTATCGCTGCATCGGCAAGTTTTTCGACTCCTATTGGCTATCAAACAAATTTGATTGTACAAGGAGTTGGTGGTTACAAATTTAAAGACTATCTTCGTATCGGAATACCGATGAATATTATAGTCTTAATAATATCTATGCTGCTTATTCCACTTATTTGGAATTTTTAATATTAGAGGTTAGAGGTTAGAGATTAGGGATTAGGGAAGAGAGATTTGAAAGCATAGCTATCAAATGGGTCTGCGACCCCGCCCGCCGGCGTTAGGCAGTTAGGACTCGGCTTTTCGAACTTTTCTGCTCTTTTCCGAGCTCAGCAGCCGCCTGCCCTTAAAGAGAGGTTTTGGGAAATTATTAGTTATGCTAATAATTTGTGACTAAAACTATACTTCTCTTTCGGCTACAAAAATGGTAATTTCCCAAAACTTCTGGGCGGCTACAGCGTAAGTTGTAATTAATAGAGGTTAGGGATTAGAGGTTAGAGATTAGAGGTTAGAGATTAATGGTTAGGAGGTTTATAAAATTTAAATTTTAATGGAAAAATTAGAGATACATCCAGTTTTTGATAAAATGCTTACACGTAGCGATAGAGAAAAAATGCTTTCGCAACGTGCAGTGATGATATGGTTTACAGGGCTTTCAGGCTCTGGAAAAAGTACTCTTTCGATAGCTTTGGAAAAGGAACTTTTTGCTCGTGGCTACATCTGTCGACTGCTTGATGGCGATAATATCCGCTCTGGTATCAACAAAAACTTAACCTTTTCGGATGCCGATCGTATCGAAAATATCCGTCGCATTTCAGAGGTTTCAAAGCTGTTTGTAGATAGTGGAATAGTTACGATTGCCGCATTTATAAGCCCTACAAATGAGATGCGTAGCCTAGCTCGTGAGATTATTGGAGACGAAAATTTTATTGAAGTGTATGTAAGCACCCCTATTGAGGAGTGTGAGAGAAGAGATATTAAAGGGCTATATGCTAAGGCTCGACGTGGCGAAATTTCTGATTTTACAGGGGTTTCGGCTCCGTTCGATGTGCCTGAAAAGTGTGATATTTCGATAGATACCACTGGTGTGGCAGTCGAAGAGTCGGTTGAGAGACTTTTAAAACTTGTTGTCCCTAAAATAGAATATAAAGCATAAATAGAAAATAAATTAAATAAATATTTGAACATAATGGAGAAATACAGTTTAAGCCATTTAAAAGAGCTTGAAGCAGAGGCAATCCACATTATTCGTGAGGTGGCATCAGAGTTTGAAAACCCTGTGATGTTATATTCGATTGGTAAAGACTCTTCTGTGATGGTTCGCCTTGCTGAAAAAGCGTTTGCACCGGGAAAGGTGCCATTTCCTCTAATGCACATTGATAGTCGTTGGAAATTTAAGGAGATGATTGATTTTCGTGATAACTATGCCAAAGAGTTTGGATGGAACCTAATTGTTGAGTCGAATCAGGAGGCTTTCGATGCAGGAGTTGGTCCTTTCTCTCATGGTAGTAAGGTTCATACCGACCTGATGAAAACTAAAGCCCTACTGGATGCTCTTGACAAACATAAATTTGATGCAGCGTTTGGTGGTGCACGTCGTGATGAAGAAAAATCTCGTGCTAAAGAGCGTATCTTCTCGTTCCGTGACCGTTTCCACCAATGGGACCCAAAAAATCAACGCCCTGAGCTTTGGGATATCTACAACGCAAAGGTTCATAAAGGTGAAAGTATTCGTGTATTCCCTCTTTCAAACTGGACAGAGCTGGATATTTGGCAGTATATCCGCCTAGAGAATATTCCTATCGTACCGCTTTACTTCGCTAAAGAGCGTCCTGTGGTTAACCTTGATGGTAATTTAATTATGGTAGACGATGAGCGTATGCCTAAGGAGCTTAGCGATAAGGCTACTATGGAGATGGTGCGTTTCCGTACACTTGGCTGCTACCCTCTTACTGGTGCTGTTGAGTCGGATGCCGACACTATCGAAAAGATTGTGGAAGAGATGATGACTGCAACTAAAAGTGAACGTACTACTCGTGTTATCGACTTCGACCAAGATGGTAGTATGGAGCAGAAAAAACGTGAAGGATACTTTTAATTAATGATAAATTATTAATTATAAATTGTAAATTGGCTGAGTTGGGTTAATAATTTATAATTCATAATTCATAATTCATAATTTGAAAAAATGAACAATATTGATATAAAAGAGTTTCTTGATAGAGACGAAAAAAAGGATCTGCTTCGCCTGCTTACTGCTGGTTCGGTAGATGATGGAAAGTCGACGCTTATTGGTCGTCTACTTTTCGATAGTAAAAAATTGTATGAAGATCAGCTTGATGCCCTTGAACGTGATAGTAAGCGTGTGGGTAATGCAGGTGAAAATAATATTGACTACGCACTACTTCTTGACGGACTAAAGGCTGAGCGTGAGCAGGGTATCACTATTGATGTTGCCTATCGCTACTTCTCTACCAATAGCCGCAAGTTTATTATTGCCGACACCCCTGGTCATGAGCAGTACACACGTAATATGATTACTGGTGGTTCGACTGCTAAGTTGGCAATTATTTTGGTAGATGCTCGCACGGGAGTAATCACTCAAACTCGTCGTCACACCTATCTTGTGTCGCTTCTAGGCATTAAACATGTCGTTTTAGCGGTAAATAAGATGGACTTAGTGGATTATGATAAGGCTGTTTTTGATAAAATCGTAGCCGATTATATGGAGTTTGCTGCTCCACTTGAAATTCCAGATATTACACCAATTCCAATCTCTGCTCTTAAAGGAGATAACGTAGTTGAGTCGTCAGAAAATCTTAGCTGGTATGAGGGTAAACCTATGTTAGACTTCTTAGAGACAGTAGAGATAGCCTCTGACAACAATTTTGAAACTTTCCGCTACCCTGTTCAAACAGTGCTTCGTCCAAATCTTGACTTTAGAGGTTTTGCAGGTAAAGTAGCTTCGGGTGTGGTAAGAAAAGGCGATACTGTAATGGCTCTACCATCGGGTAAAACGTCAAAAGTGAAGGGAATACATGTGTATGAGGGAGAAAAAGAGCTTGCTTTTGCACCAGAATCGGTTGTAATCACTTTGGAGGACGAAATCGACCTTTCTCGTGGCGAAATGCTTGTTCACCCAGATGCACTACCTATGGTTGAGCGTGATTTTGAAGCTATGGTGGTGTGGATGGATGAAAATGATATGAATCCCGACACCTCTTTCTACCTTAAACATACAACTCAGATGACACGTGCTCGCATCGATGGAATCGACTATAAGGTGGATGTAAATAGTATGGAGCACTCATCGGCAAGCTTCTTAAAATTAAACGAAATCGGTAAGGTGCGTTTTACAACAAACAAACCTCTACTTTTCGATGCGTATCGTGAAAATAAAAACTGCGGTTCGTTTATTCTTATCGACCCAATCACTAACAACACTTCGGCTGTTGGTATGATTATTGGTAAGAGCGACAACAGCAAAAATATCACTCCAATATCTTCAACCGACATCGAGAAGATGAAAAATGGCGAGAGTATTGTTGGTGCAAAAGAGCGTGAAGAGGTTTTAGGTAGCGATACCGCTACAATCTTGCTTTCTGGCAAAAATGCACTTGAAGCTGCCTACACACTTGAGCGTCGTATGTACGATGCTGGTCGTTATGTTGTAGTGGTTAATGAAGAGTCGCTCACAGACGAGGCTACAGCCAAAGTTTGCGAAAAAATCGCTGCTCAAGGCTACGTAGCAATTGGTGTTATCAAAGGCGACGAAATGGGCGTATCTGTTGATAATGTAAATGAGTTTGTTGAGAGCGTATTTTAAGATAAATTATGGAACAAATATCTATAATACAAAGTAAAATCTATGAGATTAGAGGACAAAAAGTTATGCTAGATAGCGACCTTGCACAAATGTATGGTGTTGAGACAAAAGTTCTTAAACAATCTATCAAGCGTAATATTTCACGTTTTCCTTCTGATTTTATGTTTGAATTAACACCCGATGAATTTTCCTTTTTGAGGTCACAAATTGTGACCTCAAAAAGCAGGGGTGGAACAAGATATATGCCTTATGTTTTCACAGAGCAAGGTGTTGCTATGCTTTCATCAGTTCTTAATAGCGAACTTGCGATTAACGTAAATATTAATATTATTAGAGCTTTTGTATCTATCAGAAATTCACTTTCAACAACAGCTTCAACAGATAAAGTCGCTGAGCTGCAAAACGAAGTTATAGAGCTAAAAAAATATATTGAAGAGGTATTTACCGACTATAATGATATTAATGATGATACAAGAATGCAGTTAGAATTAATAAACGAAACTCTTGCTGAATTACAATCAAGAAAAAGCATTACTATACAACGTAAAACGATTGGTTTTGCTAGAGAGGAATAATTGGTATTAAACCATTTTAAAAATGAAATTTGAATTTGACAAACTCCCTATAACTACACTAATTGGCGCACGATGGAGCGTATTTAAAGCGGTCAAAAAGGGTCAAACTGTAGATAAAGGGTATAAGGGTAAATATTATCTCACAAAGCTAATTTGCGGGATTTTATCGCTTACGCACTCTATTGAGGATAGACGCTACAAAAAACTTTTAGCTTCAAAACCGCTTGAAAACGACCCAATTTTTGTGCTAGGTCACTGGCGTAGTGGAACAACGTTTGTACACAATGTACTTTCGTGTGATAAACAGTTTGGCTACACCACAACCTACCAAACGGTCTTTCCTAATGCAATGCTTTTTGGGCAAAAGATGTTTAAATCGACTATGGGCAAAATTATGCCTGATAAACGCCCTACCGACAATTTAGAGCTAAAACCAGATCTTCCACAAGAGGAGGAGTTTGCAATCTCTGCAACAACACCCTACTCTTACTACAACTTCTGGTTTTTCCCTAAAAATATGATGGAGTATAGCGACAAATATCTGCTTATGAACAACCTAACGGATGCCGAAAGAGAGAGTTTTCAAAAAGCATTTGATAGAGTTGTAAAAACATCGCTTTACAACAGCGGAGGAAGTCGATATTTATCGAAAAATCCACCTCATACAGGTAGAGTCGAAGAGTTGCTTAAACTCTACCCTAACGCTAAGTTTATCTATCTTATGCGCAATCCTTATACGGTGTTTGAGTCTACAAAGAGCTTCTTTACAAAGACTATCCAGCCTCTAAAATTGCAAGATATTTCGGATGAGCAGATAGAGGAGAATTTTACGAAGGTGTATGCCGACCTATACGACAAATATCAATCTACCAAGCATTTAATCCCTGAGGGAAATCTTGTAGAGATAAAATTCGAAGATTTTGAGCAAAATCCTATTGAGGCTACACGCTCAATTTACGAAAAGTTGTCGCTTGATGGCTTTGAAGCTGCTCTACCAGAGATTGAAAAATATGTAGGTAAGAAAAAAGGTTATAAAAAGAATAAATATGAGTATGCTCCTCGTACTCGTGAGGTGGTCGAAAGCTATTGGGCACGTTCTATTGAGGATTGGGGGTACTTTATTTAATTCATAATGCATAATTCATAATGCGTAATGCATAATACATAATTCATAATGCATAATTCACAATTCATAATTTATAACTCATAATTGATGACTCTGCTAATTATGAATTATGAATTAAGTAGTGTAAAACAATTATTGCCATATTCTTAATAGCACTCTTGGAGCGATATTTTTCACTATTAAATCTCAATATAGAACCACTATATTTTCGATTCAATAGCAAAAAATCTCATCTCCAATAGCACTATTAAAAATACACCAATAATTATTTTACCCTACTTAATTTTATAAATTATGAATTATAAATTGAACAAATATGTTTTTAGCTAACGAAAAAAGATACCAAACGATGCCCTATCGCCGAGCTGGTGAGAGTGGGCTGCTGCTACCAGCTATTTCGCTAGGAATGTGGCATAATTTTTCACAAAACGACTCTTACGCTCGTAGTAAGGATATGTTGTTTACTGCTTTCGATAATGGCATTACCCATATCGACTTAGCAAACAACTATGGCCCACCTCCAGGTGATGCTGAGATTACATTTGGTAAGATTATCTCTACCGATTTAAAACCTTACCGTGATGAGCTAATAATCTCGAATAAGGCAGGGCATGAGATGTGGTCTGGTCCTTATGGTGATTGGGGCTCACGTAAAAGCCTGATTGCAAGCTGCGATCAGTCGCTTCGACGTATGAAGCTCGACTATGTAGACATTTTCTACTCACACCGTTACGACCCCTCTACCCCACTTGAGGAGACAATGTGTGCATTAGACCAAATTGTACGTAGCGGAAAGGCTCTATATGTATCGCTTTCAAAATATCCAGCTGAGCCACTAGCAAAAGCTCTCGATATTTTACGTGAACTTCGCACTCCCGTAGTGCTTCATCAAGTGCGCTACTCAATGCTTAACAGAGTGGTAGAGGATTCAGTAATGGAGCTTCATAAAGAGAAAAAAATTGGTTGTATTTCGTTTTCACCTTTAGCGCAAGGTATGCTTAGTTCTCGCTATTTGAATGGTATTCCGGCCGACTCTCGTGCAGCTATTGGAGGTTTTTTAAAGAGCGGTGATGTGGAGCAGAACCATGAGAAAATATTGGCTCTAAACGAAATTGCACAGCAAAGAGGTCAAACTCTTTCGCAAATGGCAATCGCTTGGCAGCTTCACGACGATAGAGTGACCTCTGTAATTATAGGTGCTAGCTCTTCGGCTCAAATTATCGAAAATCTATCCTCTTTAGAAAACTTAGTATTTAGTAGTGAAGAGCTTGCAGCGATTGATAAAATAACTAAAGAGAACTTCTAAAATTAAACAGAAACATTCAATAGCACCCGTAGAGACGTTAGCTCTAACGTCTGTAACCGAGCATTGTAAAGTAGAGACGTTAGCTCTAACGTCTGTAACCGAGCATTGTAAATAAAAAACAATCAACGAAAAGTTTTTAATACCAAAGTTCGATTATAAGTAGGGTAAAATAATTATTGGTGTATTTTTAAAAGTGCTATTGGAGATGAGATTTTTTGCTATTGAATCGAAAATATAGTGGTTCTATATTGAGATTTAATAGTGAAAAATATCGCTCCAAGAGTGCTATTAAGAATATGGCAATAATTGTTTTACACTACTTAGATGTTGGAACCCAACATCTCTACGGTGATATCAATCCAAAATAATTTACATTATGCGCATATTTTTAGTAGGATATATGGGATGTGGCAAGAGTACCATATCTCGAGGATTGGCTCGCAAACTGATGTTTGAGTGTGTCGATATGGACGACTATATAGAGCAGAAAGAGGCGATGAGTATCCCTGAAATTTTCGAAACAAAGGGTGAATCTTATTTTAGAAAAGTTGAGAGGGAGGCAATAATTGAGCTTTCAAAGCGAGAAAATATAGTGGTTGCAACGGGAGGCGGTGCAGCAGTTCATTTCGACAATATGGAGCTTATGAATAGCGTAGGTATTACGGTCTATCTGAAAGTAAATAGTGGAATTTTGGTATCAAGAGTGATGAACTCCCACACCAAACGTCCTATTTTGGATGGTAAAAGCCGTGAGGATATGTTAGCTCTTGTAGATAGGATGCTTCTGGAGCGTGAACCTTTCTATGAGAAAGCCCATATTATAATTGATGGTGTAAATATTAAAGTTGACGATGTTTTAGAGGAGATAAAGCAATGGTAAAATCTATTTTTAAATTTTCGCTATATTTTATAGCGATTGTATCTCTTGGTGCAAACCTATTTTCATGCAATGGTATCGACAATGAGGCTATCTACTGGGAGACTCTATCGTTGGAGCGCAACGAGAGCGATTTTAAGGCTAGAATAAGCTATCCTTATCGTTTTGGGGGCGATACGACCGTTACCAATATGATGAATTACGAAATTCAAGCAGCTCTATCTACGCCGCTTATCGACGTGGATCGTGAGGTGTCGATAGATTCTATGCTAACTGCTCTATATGCCGAAAAACAGCGTGATAGCGTGCTTTGTAGGCTTCCATATCAATTGGTAGCAAACTCCACGATACACCAGATGGAACATTTCACTTCGATTATGCTAAACACCTACTACTACACTGGTGGTGCTAATGGTATTGGTTATCAAAAATATCTAAATTTTGACAATAAAACAGGTGAAATCGTTCCGATTCAAGATATTATCAATCTTGATGAAAATTTGCTTGTAAGAGTAAGAGAGATGTTTGCTATAGTGCGAAATATATCGCCACTAAGCGATAAATCAGCGGTTAATATGTTTGTCGACCCTAAAGATATCCCATTTCCCGAGCAGATAGGCTTTAGCTCTCGTGGAGTAGAATTTTTCTATAATAATTATGAGGTTGCACCTCGCTCTGAGGGCACTACTGAGGTGGTTATTCCTTATGAGGAGATTGAATTTTTAGAGATTAAAAATTAAGGAACTTCTAAAGGGAACTTCTAATACCGAATCTTCAAGACGATGAAAAGAATAGATCCAAAACTAATAGGCGATATAATAACAAACATCCTCGACAACGATAAATTGGCGCAAAAGGGGCTTTTAGAGGCTCGTGCGCTGGAGAGTTGGCGAGAGGTGGTTGGTGAGCGACTTTCTGAGGCTACACGCAAAATTACGCTTCGTGATGGTCGGCTTTTTGTCACATTTAATTCAGCAGCTGCAAGAAGCGAATTTTTCCTTAATCGACAGTATATTCGTAACGAAATTAATAGACGTGTAGGCAGTAATGTTGTTAAATTTATATCTGTTGGATAGCAAATTTAACATGATTTTTTACTTTTAGTGGTATTTAATTTTGTTTTCATTATTAATTTATTACATTTGCAGCTTAACACTTTAAAAAAATGCCACAAATTTCAAGAAAAGGGGTAGAGATGCCAGCATCTCCTATCCGTAAGCTAGCTCCATACGCAGAAGCAGCTAAGAAGAGGTCGGTAAAAGTACATCACCTCAATATTGGTCAACCAGATATTGAATCGCCTCGTGTCGCCTTAGATGCAATCACAAACTTTAAAGGTCATGTGATTGAGTATGGGCATTCAGCGGGTAATGAAAGTTATCGTAAGGCTCTTGTTAAGTTGTATGCTAAAGAGCACGATATTTTTGTAGATTATTCCGAAATTCTTATCACCACTGGAGGTTCGGAGGCGATTACTTTTGCCTTTATGAGCTGTTTAGACGATGGCGATGAGGTTCTTATTCCTGAGCCTTTTTATGCCAACTATAACGGTTTTGCAGTAGAAGCAGGGGTTAAAGTTGCAACCATTCCATCCTATATAGAAAACGATTTTGCCCTTCCATCTATGGAAGAGTTTGAGAAGCGAATTACTCCACGCACCAAAGCAATTTTGATTTGCAATCCTAATAATCCTACTGGCTATCTCTACTCTCGTGAGGAGTTGGAGCAGCTTAAAGATATTGTTTTAAAACACGATTTATTTCTTATTTGCGATGAGGTATATCGTGAGTTTTGCTATGATGGCAACAGCCACTTTAGTGCTATGCAGCTCGAAGGAGTCGATGATAACGTAATTATGATTGATTCTGTATCAAAGCGTTATAGTATGTGTGGTGCACGTTTAGGTCGCATTATCACCCGCAATAAAGAGGTGCTCGATGCTTGTCTAAGGATGGGTCAAGCTCGTCTTTGCCCGCCAATGCTTGCACAAATCGCTGCTGAGGCTGCAATCGAGACTCCACAAAGCTATTTTCAAGAGGTTTATAACGAATATGTAGAGCGTCGCAATATTATGGTTGAGGCACTTAATAAAATAGAGGGTGTCTATTGTCCAAATCCAAAGGGTGCATTCTACACTGTTGTAGAGCTTCCAGTCGACGATAGTGATAAGTTTGCTCAGTGGCTTTTAGAGGAATTTACCTACGAAAACCAAACTGTTATGGTCGCTCCAGCATCGGGTTTTTATGCCACTGAAGGGTTAGGTAAAAACCAGATTCGTATTGCCTATGTAATCAACAAAGAGGATCTACTTGCTGCCGCAAAATGTATTGAAGTAGCATTGAAAGAGTATAATAGCAAGAATTAATCTAATAAATCACACCAATAAATGGTCATTCGCAAAACCACTATCGATTAATTTACAATTAGTTATGTATCTGAAACACCTCTAAAGAGGGTGACCCAAAAGCACCCATTTTACATGAACAACCCTTGTCACAGAGCTTGTGGCAAGGGTTGTTTCTATATTTAAAGGGCTTTTGGGTCACCCTCTTAAAAAACTATATTTAACACTTTTTAAGAAAAAGTGAACAAAAACACGCTTTCAGTGGCTCTTCGAGACCACTGAGCGCACAATTTTCAAAGAAAATTGTGAGGCATATCCGCAAAAGAGGTTTTGCGAATACGCCAATAAAGGTTTGAAGAACTTTCTTTCCCCTTTAAGAAAAGCGGAAGAAAGTTCTTCAAACCTTTATTGGCATTATTAGTGTCCGCTAAATATGAAAATCAGCCGAATACACCTAAATACTCCCCTCAATATTCCAATAAAATGCTCTTAAACCCTGTTTAGGGTTGCTATCGTTAAGGGCTTTTAGACGCTCAAGAAGTGGTTGGAGTTTGTCGTCATCTAGAATTGTCAATATTGAGGAGTTGAGCGTTGGCCAAGTGTGATTGCCAAGATGTGGCTCTCCACCGTAACTTCCCTTACCTTTTACCTCTTCCCATGAAGTGTAGCCTTTTATATTTGTCTTTTCCAACGCCTCTAGGATATCCTCGTAGTGGGCTTGATTGAATGATATAAATAGTGATTTCATCTTTTAAATTTCGATTATAATTAATTAATCATCGCTTTGCGCATCTGTTTAAGTGCTTTTTTGCGTTTACGATTGATACCCATAGCTGCAAATGTACAGTAGAGTGTAGGAACAAGGAATAGAGTAATAATTGTTGAGAACGAAAGACCCCAAGCAACTGCTAGACCCATAGAGTTCCACATCTCAGCACCCACATCATTGCTGATAGCCATAGGAACCATACCCAATACAGTAGTTAGAGTGGTCATAAGCACAGGACGTAGACGAGAGCGACCAGCTGTAACAATAGCACTAAGAGTATTCATACCTCTACCACGACAAAGGATAATGTAGTCGATAAGTACGATACCATTATTTACCACAATACCGATAAGCATCAATATACCAAGTAGTGCCATAACCCCAAGAGCTCCACCACTTGCCCAAAGTCCAATCAATACCCCGACAAGTGCAAATGGAATACAGAACATAATTACGAAAGGATATGTTAACGACTCAAACTGAGCAGCCATAACAATAAATACCAATATTACAATCAGTGCCATAAGGGTGATAAGGTCAGCAAAAGTCTCTTGTTGATCTTCGAACGAACCGCTAAACATCCATGTTAGCTCTGTAGGAACCTCCATTGACTCTAGTACTACACGAGCATCTTCTACAACCTCACTCATAGCCACACCATCACCAACAACACACGAAACCGTTACCAAGCGTTCACGATTTTTACGCTCGATAGTTGGCGGAGTAAGCATCTCTTTGACAGTGCCTAAATCTCTGATTTTAATACCTTCACCACGAGAGTTGTAGATAGTGATATTTTCAATATCTTCAATTGATTGGCGGTAGTCGAGAGCATATCTAACAAGAATATCATATTCATCGCCATCCTCACGAAAATATGAGGCAACCGAACCATTAATACGATTACGTAGATAGGTAGAAGCGGTTGAGATGTTAAGACCATTAAGAGCCAATTTTTCTCTATCGAAATCAACATGAAACTCAGGAGTATATTCGTCACGGCTAATATTTACCTGCGTACAACCTTTTACCTTACGCATATTTTCGGCAACTTGAGCGGCAAAAGCATCAGTAAGTAAGAAATCATAGCCATAAATTTCAATATCTACAGCTGTTTGACCTCCAACACCACCTTGTTGACCACCCTCAATAACATTGAAGTTTTTTAGCTCAGGCATAGCATCCAGTTGACTACGCATAATATCAGCAATTTGAGGCATAGTGCGTTCACGCTCAGTTTTTAGTGTTAGGTTGGTGTTAAAACTGATAATATAGGTGCCATTGTCTTGAAGCGAACCAAATACGTTGTCGCTACTTGCCTGACCAAAAGATACAGATTGTGTCTTAATCTCTGGGAAAGAGGCACGAAACATACTATCAATTCGCATTGCCACTTCGTATGTAATCTCTTGACGAGTACCTACAGGAAGCTCGGCGGTGATAGATATACGAGCATTATCTTGCGTTGGGAAATATTCAGTTTTTACATTTTTACCAATTGTCATCATAACCCCTACAAATATTGCAATAGAGACAAAAATAGTGGTTTTACGATGTGAGATAGCAGCGTATAGAGCACGTCCATATATGTTGCTCAATCCATTTAGCATCTTCTCGAATGGATTGAAAATAAAGCTTTGGAACTTGCCTCGCTTATTGTCTAGTTTCAACATTTGCGAACACAACATTGGTGTCAATGTTAGAGCTGCTACAGTAGATATAGATAAGATGATTGTCACCATCCAACCAAGCTGTTTAAACATAATACCAGCCATACCCTCAACCATGGTAAGAGGCAAGAAAACGGCAATAGTTGTAAGCGTCGAAGCAATTACCGAAACCGACACTTCATTTGTGGCAAATACTGCTGCCTGTTTTGGTTTACTACCTTTTTCAATATGTGTTGTGATATTTTCGAGCACCACAATTGCATTATCCACCACCATACCAATAGCAATAGATAGCGCACTCATAGAGATAATATTTAGGGTTTCACCTGTAGCAAGTAGATAGATAAGAGCTGCTAAAAGCGAGATTGGAATTGTAAGAACAACCACAAAAGTGGCTCTCCAACGACCTAAGAATAGATACACTACAACCATCACAATCAAAAGGATAACTGAAATTGTCTTTTCAAGCGAATTGATAGTGCTAACGATATTTTCGGAGGTGTCGATTACTGGAGTAATAATAACATCGGTAGGTAGAGTTTTTTGAATCTCTGGCATTTTTTTGTAAAGCTCTTTAGAGATATTTACAGAGTTTGCCCCTGACTGTTTCTGGATAATAATCATACCACTACGACTACCATTGGTGTATGCCTCCTCCGAACGCTCCTGAGAGGTGTCGGCAATTGATGCTACATCGCTAAGATATACTGGAGCACCTGTCGAAGAGGTTGCCACAATAATCTTTTTCATCTCGTCTGCCGATTCAAACTCTTTTTGAACACGAACAGAGTAGGTGTTCGACCCAATATCGATACTACCTGCTGGAGTGTTAAGATTTTCGCTTGCAATAATTGATGAAATTGTCTCTATAGATAGTCCGTAAGCCTCTAGCTTATAAGGGTCGCAATAGATTTGAATTTCACGCTCTGCAATACCTGATACCGATACTGAACCCACTCCACCAATACGTGCAATAGGGGTTGATATGTAGTCGTCAACAATTTTTGAAAGCCCTGGCATACTCTCCTCCGCAGTAACAGAGAGAATCATAATAGGGATATCCTCAGCACCAAATTTAAAGATAATTGGAGTTTGTGCTGCATCTGGTAGTACGGAACTTACCATATCTAATTTGTCACGAACGTCGTTTGTTGCCACATCAATATCAATTCCGTACTCAAACTCTAACGAGATAATAGAGGTGTTCTCCTTCGATGAAGAGGTCATATCTTTTAGGTCGGCAACGCTATTTAGCGAGTTCTCTAAAATTTTTGTAACGTTGGTTTCGATATCATCGGCACTTGCACCGCTATAGGTTGTCATCACCATAATAGCGTTCGACTCAATATCTGGGTAGAGGTCGACAGGTAGCTTCGAAAGCGAAAATATACCGAAAATTGCAATCGCCACAAACACCAGCGCAGTGGTGATAGGGCGGGAAACGGCTGTTTTATATATACTCATTGATTTCAATAATTTGAGAGAGAAAAATGTGTGATTTTTACGCTTTTCAATCTCGTAGATTTATATATTTAAATGGTTTTGTGTTAGGGTGTGTCTACCAAAAAAGCTATGTACTTTCCCCCTAAGTTTTGCTTAGCTAGAGAGAAACTAAACCGAAAAATAACACTCAATTTAGCCCTCTAGCCCCTAAAAACTACTTAATTTCAACCACTTCAATTCCTTTTTTCAATCGGCTTTGACCAGCAACGACAACTTTGTCGCCCGACTCAATACCCGATAGTATCTCATATCCGCTCTCAAGACGCTGACCAAGCTCAACTTTATTGTAGCTAACCACTCCGCCCGGCTCAACAACATAAACATAGCGATCGCCCGAACCACTCTGTTTTACAATTGACATATCTGGAACTACAACGCTCTCTTTTACCCCATAAGAGAGAGTAGCACGAGCAAACATGCCTGGGCGGATACGCTCATTTGAGTTTGAAATCTCAACCTCTACAGGGAAAGTTCGACTCTCAGAGTTAATTGTGGGGTAGATAAGCGAAATTTTGCCTTTAAACTCCTCACCAGAGTAGGCATCAGCGGTAATATCTACCTCCATACCCTTTTTAACTACTGCAAAATATAGCTCTGATACGTTAATTGTAAGCTTTACAGGCTTAATTTGCTCTACAACAAGAAGAGGAAGTGCAGCTGAATACATATCGCCAGCATCGTAGTTACGTGCTGTAATAATTCCCGAAATAGGAGCTATAAGGGTTGTATTCTCTTTAATATTTTCGTAGGTTGATGTTGCAACATCACTATCTAATTTGCGAGATTCCCAAACCGATTTTGATTCACCACCAATTTTGTAAAGCTCGTCGGTACGCTTAAACTCTGCTAGTGCATTCTCCATTCTGATACGAGCCTGCTCCAGATTTACATCGTCCATTTTGGCTAGTTTTTGACCTTTTGTGACTCTGTCGCCAACCTCTACATAAATCTCTTGTAGACGAACGGCACTTTGAGGGGCAATTTGGTTTACAACCTTTGCCTCAATTGTTCCGCTAAATGTTGCTTTCTGCTCCACCTCTTGCGTAAATACCTGCTCAGTTTTTACGCTCACTTTCTCCTCTGTTTTTTCTGCTGCTACCGTCGTAGCCACACCGCCATTTTGATTTTCGCTATTCGAACCACAAGCAAAAGTCATAGTAGCTATTGCCACCATAATGGCACTTTTATAAACTCTTTTCATATCTGTTTTTATTGTTTTCTTATTGTTTAGTTAGAGGGGAGTTCTAAATTCTGTATTTTGAGAGATTTTAGAACCCCCTAAAGGGAATTTACTAATAATTACCCCCTGAGAGAGCCTCAAGCGACGCTTTTGATGAAAGATAGTCGTAGATAGCTGTGTTTTTTGTATGTTGCGCCTGTACTAGTTGCAACTGCGAATCGTTAATTTCAAGTTGCGTACCTTTCCCAACTTCGTAACGTCCAACTGCTATATCATAACCTTTTTGAGCCTCATTTATAGTAGATTTTGCTAAATCGTATTGGTGAACACTAACATCCATTGCATTGTCGTACTGTAACCACGAAACCTCTAGGTTTTTAATGGTATTTTCACGTTGTAATGCTAAATTATCAATATCGACCTTAGCCTTTTTTATCTCCATTCTACGCTGACCACCTTGAAAAATAGGAACCGATAGGCTCAATCCGATAACACCGTAAGGATTCCAATTATAACTACTAAACTTTAGAGTGTTGTCTAGTGCACTCCAGTTATAGCTAAAGCTAGCACTAAGAGTAGGATAGTTATTTTTCTTTTGCATCTCTAAAGTGGATACAAGCATATTATTTTGAATATTCAACTGTTTGATGCTGCTGTTTTGTTCAAGACGAATTTCAGCTCTACGCCACACCATATCGCCAGCATAGTCATCGAGCGACCCTTTACATCCAATTAGCATCTCTAAATCTAAACCTAAGAGAGCTTTTAGTTGCCAAAGAGCTAAAGTAATAGCATGCTCAGCGTTATATAGGTTTGGTTCATTGTTTTTTACAGCTACATCGGCACGAATTAGCTCGTATTCAGAAGTTGAACCCACATCAAACTTTTGTTTTACGTTTTTGTAGTTGGCAAGGGCATTTTCGTGTACCTCTTTATATACATTGTAGGTCTCTTGAGCTAAAAGTACGCCATAAAACGCTTTGCTCACCTGCTCAATCATCGACACTTTCGAACCTCTTGCACTTTCGATTGCAAGCTCTACACTAGATGCCGAAATTTTCAAACTCTCCCAAAGAGCAAAGTTTACAAGGGGCATAGCAGCAGTAAAACCACCGCTAAAACTATTTGACATACCCATTTCGATTTTTTGGACTTCACCACCAAAATCCATATACATTGTCTGCTTTTTTACCGTTCTTTGGTATGAAGCATCAGCCGTAACTGTAGGATAAAGAGCCGCATAAGTGCCACGTTTTTCATACTCACTCTTCTCAACCTCCTTGTCGGCAATTTTTATTAGCGGATTATCGCTAAGTGCTATCTGTAGCGCATCCTCTAGCGATAGCTCTAACTTTTCTTGTGCCTTTACAACTAATGAAGATGAGCACAAAATGGTTAGAATTAAAATAAATTTGATGTTTTTAAACATTTTTAAACTTTTTTAATATTTTATTTAGTTTTTAGCTTAATTTTGATTACGATTTATTTGTAAAATATGTTAAATTGCTGTTAAATAACAAATTGTATATCTAAAAATAATATGTTTTCTTAAAATTTGACCACAAAAATAGCTCCCAATACAATAGATATGATAGTTTTTTACAGCCTACTTGTAGTTCAAATCGAAACAAAATGTAATATTGTGTTGAAAATTAGAAAAATTTATTCTAATTTTGGTTCATAATGAAACTAAAATTTAATTTTTTTAAAGATATGGGAATGTTGGGAATGGCGCATGAAGAGGAACAATGGGCAAAATTTTGCTCAATGTTTGCTAGCGCAAATGAAATGAATGGGATTCTATCGGCAGAACTCGATTCTTATCGTTTCAAAGTGGACGAAAATCGCCCTTTTGTTGAGATTAGGGATGTATCTATAGATATTATTGTAATTTCGGGTCAAATGACAATCAAGGTAGACGGTAAAGATTGGATTTGTACACCTAATGAGAAAAATTTTGTAACTATTAAGCCTATGAATAGGTTGCAAAATATATCTATCTCAAACAATTTTAAGGGGCATATCATTGGGCTTAGCAGAAAGTTTATAATTAAAAATTCGTTTCGTCCTCGAATCTTACCTATCGACCAAGTAATGCTCTTAAAATTCTATCCTGCAATTACTTTTGATGAGTCTATTATAAATAATCTACGAGCTATAGTTTCAAAAATTGAGCGAAATTTTAGTCGTGAAGTTTTCTGCCGTGATGATTTAGTACTTGTATCAGTGGCTGAATTTCAGCTTGAAAAAATTGTAGTAATATTTGCTAATTTCAATATAGAAAAAACAGCGGGGAATAAAAAGACCACTCGTATGAAAATAGTTATGGAATTTAATGAACTGCTATTCAAATATTGCAAAAAAGAGCATGAGGTTGGTTTTTATGCTGAAAAACTTTGTATTACTACTCAATATTTAACACGAATTTTGCAAGATGTATATTCCCGTTCGGCAAAAGAGATTATAGATTATGCTATAATTTCCGAAGCAATTATACTTCTTGGTTCGGATATGACTATTCAGCAAATTTCAGATATTTTGTACTTTTCTGACCAATCATCGTTCGGCAAATTTTTTAAAAAAATTATGAGTTGCTCACCAACTGATTACCGTAGAGACGAACTAGGCGACTAATAGCTTCTAAAAAACAACCAAAATAGCGTAAAAACACAAAAAATCGTAATTTTGTTAAATATTTATTGATTTTAACCATTATTGTTGAATATCGGTACAAATTTTTACTTATATTTGCCCCGAAATTAGTTGTTAATTTTAGAAAATTCAAGGAGAGTTCTAAATTCTGGATTTTGAGAGATTATTTGTTTTAAAGCTCCGAAAGTCAAATTTTAGAAGTTCCTCAAAAACAATAATACTATGAGTCCTATTAAATTAAAATTATCGGGAGAGTGCCGCACAGAGCACGATCTTTTAGGGGATAAAAATATCCCTGTTGAGTACTATTTTGGTGTTCAAACAATGCGTGCTTTAGAGAATTTCAACATTAGCCGCTCACGTTTAAGCCTTTTCCCTGCCTTTATCAAGGCTCTAGCTATTGTAAAGGAGGCTGCTGCTAAGGCTAATCACGATTTAGGCATGCTTTCCTTTGAAAAAAAAGAGGCTATTGTTCAAGCCTGTAATGAGATTAAAAATGGTGCTCTTCACGACCATTTTGTTGTTGATACAGTGCAAGGTGGTGCAGGAACATCCACAAATATGAATGCAAATGAGGTTGTTGCGAATCGTGCATTAGAGATTATGGGCTACGAAAAAGGGGAATACAAATATTGCCACCCAAATAATGACGTAAACCTATCACAATCTACAAATGATGCTTACCCTACCGCTATTCATATCGCTCTTCTACTTCGCACAAGTGAGGTTACTAGCAGTTTGAAATGGCTTATTGATGCTTTTAAGGCAAAAGCTGAGGAGTTTTCGGATGTTATCAAGATGGGACGTACGCAAATGCAAGATGCAGTGCCTATGACTTTAGGTCAAGAGTTTGGGGCTTATGCAGCTACTCTTAGCGAGGAGATAGATCGTATAGAACACAACTCTAAGCTATTTTTGGAGGTAAATATGGGTGCTACAGCTATCGGTACAGGTATCAACTCCGACCCTGACTACACACCTCTATGTGTCAAATATCTTCGTGATATTACATCTATGCCAATTGTGGCAGCTGAAAATATGATTGAGGCAACTAACGATACTGGTGCATTTATTATGTATTCGTCGGCTATCAAACGTTTAGCTATCAAACTTTCAAAAATAAGCAACGACCTTCGCCTGCTATCTTCTGGTCCACGTACAGGGTTTAATGAGATTAACCTACCTGCAATGCAGCCAGGTTCGACAATTATGCCGGGCAAAGTAAATCCAGTGATTCCGGAGGTTATCAATCAAATTGCATTTAAAGTGATGGGTAACGACCTTACTGTAAGTATTGCTGCTGAGGCTGGACAGTTGGAGTTAAATGCTATGGAGCCAATCATAGTTCATAGTCTTTTTGAGTCTATCGAAATGCTTGTAAACGGTATGAACACACTTCGTGATAAATGTATTACAGGCATCACTGCAAATCGTGAACATTGTCGTGAGATGGTATATAATAGTATCGGTCTGATTACTGCTCTTAACCCATATCTTGGTTATGAGGTGTCGACTGAGATTGCAAAAGAGGCGTTAGAGCAAAATAAAGGGGTTTATAATCTCGTTCTTGAAAAAGGATTGATGTCGAAAGAGGAGCTTGACAACATCTTACTTCCTGAGAACATGGTTAAACCTAGAAAATTTGTAAAATGCTAATTAAAAAATCGGTAATTGTACTATTTGCTGCCTTTTTGGTGGCATATAGTGCAGTTGCACAATCGCAAAATATTGAGCCAAATAGCTCGATTGAGGTGTTAGGGCAGGCAAAAAGATTGGTCTCTCCCGATGTAGCCTATATTAATATTGTTGTTGACGAAAACGATGCTGCTACACGCTCCGCAGGTGGAGTTGAGAAGGTAGAGCAGAAATTGGTATCAACTTTAAAGAAATTAGGCTTAAATCCTGACGAGAATTTATCGGTTAATGGGATGGATAGCGATTTTATCCGCCGCAAAAAGAGTGTATCTTCAAAAAGCTACACTTTAAAGCTATTGGAGCTTAAAAAGAGCGCACCACTATTTGCTGCACTCGAAAAAGAGGGTATCTCAAATGCAAAAATCACAAGCTATGAGGTTTTAGATAGAGATAAAATATATCTTGAGCTAAAAGCACAAGCGGTACGAAATGCAAAAGAGACAGCAGCGATATTAGCAGAGGCTGCAGATGCAAAAATTGGTAAAATTATTACAATTACCGATACACAGCGCATCTACTCTCCAAATATAATGTACACAAAGGCTCGTGTAGCAAACAGCAGTGACTCAATGGCTGAAAATGCAGTTGAACAGAGTGATGTAGATTTTGTAAAACAAGAGTTTGAGGTGTATGTAGGCACCAAGTGGGCGGTTAGTTTTAAGGAGTAGAGGTTAGAGAGTAGAGGTTAGAGATTAGAGATTAAAACAAAATCTCTACTCTCTACTCTCTACTCTCTAACCTCTAACCTCTAACCTCTAACCTCTAACCTCTAACCTCTAACCTCTAACCCCCTCTAATACTCAAAACTACTTCCACCAATAAATTCACGCAGAATAGAAGTAGGAGGGATATTTTTATGCTCTACAGTTTGAATATGAGCCAAAAGCGAGGTAAGTCGCATAGCTTGGCTATACTCCTCATGTAAGTCGCTAACTGTTGAGAGTAGAGGCAAGACGAACTGTTTTAAGACAGATATTTCAAAAAATAGGAATGTATCAAATAGTTCATCTGCATCTTTTTGATAAGGTAAAATATAATTTTCTTCACCTCGTCTTACACTTCCCCATCTTTTTATGGTTTGTTGAGCCGAATGTCCCCTGTAAGCAGAATCTCTCACAATTCTTCGAATAAGCCGAATATCGGTGGTGTCTATACAGCTCAAATTGTCGAGTGCAATAGATGTAAGGGGAGCAATATAGAGTTTAAATTTTTGTGAATTATCAACACTACTACTCATAATTGGATTTAGTGCGTGTATCCCCTCACAAATGATAATATTTTTCTGGTCGAGCTTTACTCTACTTCCTCTCCACTCTCTTTCGCCTTTTAAAAAGTTGTAGCGAGGAATTTCCACCTCTTCACCTTGAAGAAGAAGTGAAAGGTGCGAATTAAACAGCTCAATATCTATTACGTCTGGACGTTCAAAGTCTCTTTCTCCCTTTTCGTTAAGCGGAGTGTCTGCTCTATTTATAAAATAGTCATCCATCGACAAAATAATAGGCTTCAGTCCCAAAAGCCTTAACTCTATAGTAAGTCGATTGCTAAAGGTTGTTTTTCCACTTGAAGATGGTCCAGAGATTAATATTAGCTTGACTCTATCGCAACAACGGGAGTAGATTTTGTCGGCAAGCTCAGCAAACTTTCTCTCCTGACACGCCTCCCCAATCTTTATTAGCTCTTTAGAATTTCCACTATTGATTTTTGAATTTAGCGCACCAATATCCTCTATTTCCAATGTATCGAGAAGTTTGTGTTGAGCCTTAAAAATATCAATTATTTTGCTATTATTTCGAAGTTGTGAAATATTTGATGGCTTTTTGGAGTCGGCAAGAGTCAGACGAAACCCTTTTCCTAGGGGTGTAATATCAAATATCGAAACATAAGAGGTTGATGGAGCCAAAGTGCCGTAAAAATAGCCAAATACATTCTCTAACTGATTAACCTTAACATATAGAGATGGACTACTAGCCAAAAGTCGACTTTTGTCGTACATTTTATTCTGCTCATAGAGCGCAGCAGCCTCTTCATAGTGAATTATATCAAAAAGAATAGGATAGTCGCTCTCAATAATCGACACTATTCTCTCTTTTAGCAGTGCGGTGTTGTGCTCATTGCCCTCTACCGACTCTATTTCGAAGTAGCTATTATGACCAAGCGTTCCAAAGATTGCAAGCTCACAACCGCTAAAAATATCACACACTGCCTTATATAATATAAATCTAAAGGTGCGCTGATACACCTTTGCCCCCTCAAAATGGGATGTGTCGAGAAAACGCACACTTTTATTTTCATAAATTTGGTAGTGTAAATCTACGGTTTTATGATTTACATAAGCAGCAATAATTGGGTAGTCGCTCTCTATTTTCTCCGACTTTAATAACTCTAATAGCGAAACTCCTGCATCTACAAAAATTTCACTACCACTGTTTTCGCACTTTACTTTAAATTTTTTATCTTTCATAGGGAAGTAATGATTAATGCTTCGTTGTAAAGTTATCGATTTTTTTTGATATTTGATATAAAAAGATAAAATTTATAAAAATAATTATTACTTTTACAAACCCAATAATTAGAGTTCCTCCCCCCCCCTCATAAAATTTTATTATAATGAAACACATATCATTTTTTGCATTTACAGTGGCACTCTTTGCAGCTGTAACAACAAGTTGTAGCTCTCATAAGGAGGTAGTTGTGAGCCAAATAGTTGCTCAGCCTTTAATAAATTCAAAAGTAGAGAGAATCGTCGACTCGATATATAATAGTATGACTATGGAGGAGCGAACAGCACAGCTTTGTGGTATTCGCAGTCGTCATCTTGTTGAAGATGGCAAATTTTCGATTGAAAAATGTAGAGAACTTATTCCTAATGGCATTGGTCATATTTCTCAAGTGGCGTGTGTGCAGGATTGGACTCCAGAAGAGCTTCGAGATTTTTCGAAGCAGCTCCAACACTACCTTATGACCGAAACACCAAGTAAAATTCCCGCAATTATACATGAAGAGGCGATAACAGGCTATTCGACAAAGGGGGCTACTACCTACCCACAGCAGATTGGTGTGGCATGTAGTTGGAATCCTAGATTACTTCTCCAAAAATGTCGTTATACAGCTGAGAGTATGCGAGCAACGGGCACCACTTTTGCCCTTTCTCCTATGGTCGATATAGTTCGCTCACAACACTTCAACCGAGGTGAAGAGAGTTATGGTGAGGATAGCTACCTATCAGCAGCTATGGGTTGTGCATTTGTTAGAGGGTTGCAAGGTAAAAATCTACGCACTGGAGTGGCTGCTACAACAAAACATTTTCTAGGTTATGGCGGAGGTTCGTTGCTTTCGCAGAAAGAGATATTAGAGGAGATTATCACCCCACATGAAGCGGCAATAAAAATTGCTGGGGTAAAATCTATAATGCCAGGTTATCATAGTTATAATGGTGAAAGTGCCATTACCAATAACTACTTTCTATCCGAACTACTTCGAGATTATATGGAGTTTGACGGAATTGTCATTAGCGACTATCAATCTATAACAATTGGTCGAAATAATGTTTCCGACAAAACCGCATACTACCATGAAAGGGCAACAAAGGCTATAAATGCAGGAGCCGATTTAGAGCTTAGCACAGGACGTAGTTTCTATACGCTTCCATATCTTATAGAGAGTGGAAAAGTATCTGAAGAGCGATTTAAGGAGGCTGTAAAGCTTAATCTTGCCATGAAAGTAAGGTTAGGACTTTTAGATAAAGATGCAAAATTGTATGAAGAGGGCGTTATAGATCTTGATAAACCAGAGTATCGAAAGGTTGCCTACGACTTAGCAGCTCAATCGATAGTACTTTTAAAAAATAATGGCATACTACCTCTTAAGACACAAACCCCAAATGTCGCTTTAGTGGGACCTAATGCTAATACTTTCTGGTCGATGTTTGGCGACTACACCTACCAAGCTTTATATGCCTTTTTTGAGTATGGAGGTGATAAAATCACAGGTTTAAATCCCAAAGTGTACACCTTAAAAGAGGGGCTTGATAGTAGATTGTCAAAAGATTTTAAAGTGGCGTACCAACGTGGTTGCGATTGGGACGAGACAAAAGAGGCTAAGACAAACCATGGTGGTGGCGACCCTCGTATTGATAAGATTGCAAACCTTGTAGAGATGCTTGGGCGCACTAGCGACCCAACTTCATGGAGTAAAGCGATAGAATTGGCAGAAAATAGCGATGTTATTATTGCAGCGGTAGGCGAAAATCCAACGCTTTGTGGTGAGGGACGTATACGAAAAGGAATACGTCTACCAGGCAATCAAGAAAAATTTGTTGAGGAACTTATCGCTACTGGGCTACCTGTAGTGCTTGTGATGTTTGGAGGACGTGCTCAGGTTTTATCAAAATACATATCGGATGGTTGCGCAGCAATAGTTCAAGCATGGTATCCTGGGGAGGAGGGAGGCAATGCCCTTGCCGATATTTTGGCAGGCAATGTAAACCCCTCGGCAAAACTTGCTACTAGCTATCCAGCAACAGAGTCTAAAGAGCCACTTAGCTACACCTACGGAGAGGATAAGCAGGGATTGGTTCTGTATCCATTTGGATATGGTCTTTCATATACAACCTACGATTACAATTTTGTTACAGGCAAAAAATGTAGTGCTCATATTACAAAAGATATGGTTGAATACACATTTAAGCTAACCAACTCGGGCGAGGTAGATGGCACCGAGATTGTGCAGCTATATATCTCTTCAAAAGATAAAAACATTGATATAAAACCGATGCAGTTAAAAGGATTTAGACGTATCGACCTAAAAGCAGGAGAGAGCCACGAGATAACATTTAGATTCTCTCCAAAACTACTCTCGTTCTACGAAAATGGAAATTGGACTGTTGCCCCAGGCGAATATCAAATCAAGATAGGAGCCTCATCTAGTGATATCCGATTGGAATCGACTTTGACACTGAAAGGTGAAAAATTTGTTGCCCCAAAACGAGATATTTTCTTCTCGGGAGTGTTAATTGAATAGGCATATTCCCAAAACTCCTTTTGCGGATATGCCTCACAATTTTCTTTGAAAATTGTGCGCTCAGTGGTCTCGTAGAGCCACTGAAGGCGTGTTTTTGTTCACTTTTTTTTAAAAAGTGTTAAATATAGTTTTTTTATTACCTCTATTTTTGCACAAAAGTGCAAAAATAGAGGTAATTTAGAGGTTTTTTAAGCACGTAACTATTTGTAAATTAATTTGATATTAGTTTTGCGAATAACCCTGAATAGAGAAATAGCAAAACTCCTTGATATGAAAGGTTATTCCAAAAGGGGTTTTGCGAATTTCCCCATGAACAAATAACCCCTGCCACAAGCTCTGTGACAAGGGTTGTTTGTGTTAAATGGTGCTTTTGAGCACTCTCCTCTTAACGACCTCTATCCACATTTAGAGTGCCCACAAGCACTACAAACTAGACAGCCTTCTTGATAAATTAGAGCCTCTTCGCCACACTCCGAGCAGCATTTTGAGGTGCGAGTGCCGTTAGGGATATATTTTGTTAGTGAGCGAGCTACACCCGATTTCCATGTATTGATAGACTCTGAATCGAAATGAAGCGACGAAACCAAAGTTACAACTTGAAGAATCGGCATACCGTTGCGAAGTACGCCAGAGATTAATTTAGCGTAGTTCCAATAGGTCTCATCAAAAAGTCGAGAGATACCACCAATTGTGTTTTTATATCCATATTTATCTTCATATTGGAAGTCGTAGCGTTTTGTTCCATCCGCTTCACGAACTTTTAGAATTGTGCCTTTAGTGATACGTTTTGGGATATAAAGAGTATCTTCGTCGTTTTTACCTGTAAATATCTCATAAGGCTTGCCATTAAAGATGCCTACAAAAGCAATCCACTCCTCTTTACCATTTCTAAAGCGAACAACATCGGCTGTAAGCTCTAAAGGACGTTTTAGAGGTGCTTCATGCTCTTTTTTCTCTTTTGAAGATATCAAAACGCCATCACGACTACCATCACGATATACCGTAATACCTTTACAACCGCTTTCCCAAGCTGTTTTATACACTTGAGCAACCAACTCCTCTTTAATATCTTTTGGAAGGTTAACAGTAACCGAAATAGAGTGGTCTACCCACTTTTGCATAGCTCCCTGCATTGATACTTTGCTTACCCAATCAATATCATTAGAGGTTGCACCATTATATGGCGATTTTTTTACCAATTCATCTATTTCGCTATTGCTCATAGCATTAACTTGCTCTTTTGTGTAGCCATTAACCTCAGCCCAAGTCACAAATTTATGGTGGAATACGTTATACTCCTCCCAAGAGTCGCCAACACTATCGGTATATGAGATTTTAACATCTTTGTCGTTAGGATTTACCTTGCGACGACGTGTGTAGTAAGGCAAAAATACTGGTTCGATACCCGATGTAGTTTGGCTCATAAGGCTTGTAGTGCCTGTAGGAGCAATTGTAAGCATTGCAATATTACGACGACCTACAACCTTCATTTGGTTGTAAAGCTCACCATCAACCTCAGCAATACGCTTAATCATAGGGTTGTTTTGCTCTCTTTCAGCATCAAAAATTGGGAATGTGCCACGCTCTTTAGCTAGTACTACCGACGAGCGGTAAGCCTCAACGGCTAAGAATTTTTGAACCTCTACTGCAAAATCATTACCCTCTTTGCTACCATATTTTAAGCCTAAAGCAGCGAGCATATCGCCTTCAGCAGTAATTCCAAGACCTGTACGACGACCCTGCTGCGCTTTTTCGATAATTTTATTCCAAAGAGAGATTTCTACGCTACGAATATCGGCATCTTCTGGATCGCTTTGGATTTTTTCAAGAATTTTTTCGATTTTTTCAATCTCCAAATCAATAATATCGTCCATCATTCGCATTGCTTTCAAAATATGAGCTTTGAAAAGCTCAAAATTGAAATATGCCTCCGTTGTAAATGGATTTTCTACATAGCCATAAAGATTGATAGCTAACAATCTACAGCTATCGTAAGGGCATAGAGGAATTTCACCGCAAGGATTTGTAGATACTGTTTTAAATCCTAAATCGGCATAACAATCAGGGATTGACTCATTGATGATTGTATCCCAAAATAGAATACCAGGCTCAGCCGATTTCCAAGCGTTGTGAACAATCTTATTCCAAAGAGAAGTTGCATCAATATCACTCTCGTAAGTTGGTGATTTTGAGTCGATAGGAAATTGTTGGCGATAGCTGTCACCGCTGATTACAGCACGCATAAACTCATCATCCAATTTTACTGAAATATTTGCACCTGTAACCTTACCTGTATCAACTTTTGCATCAATAAACTTCTCAGCATCTGGATGTTTTACAGATATTGACAACATTAGAGCACCACGACGACCATCTTGAGCAACCTCACGAGTAGAGTTTGAATAACGCTCCATAAATGGCACGATACCAGTAGATGTAAGAGCACTATTAAGAACAGGGCTTCCCGAAGGACGGATATGAGATAGGTCGTGACCCACACCACCACGTCTTTTCATAAGCTGCACCTGCTCTTCGTCGATGCGAATAATACCACCGTAAGAGTCGGCTGGATTTTTATGACCAATCACAAAACAGTTTGATAGAGAGGCTATTTGAAGCTCATTGCCAATACCTGTCATAGGTCCACCTTGAGGAATAATGTACTTAAACTTGTCAATAAGCTCAAAAACCTCGCTTTTCGACATTGGATTAGGATATTTACTCTCAATTCGCTCAATTTCAGCAGCAATACGCTCGTGCATCATCTTTGGCGACGACTCGTATATCTTACCGAATGAGTCTTTTAGGGCATATTTGCTCACCCAAACCGTTGCAGCCAAATCGTCACCACCAAAATAGCTACGTGACTCTTCTACCGCCTCTTCGTATGAATACTCTTTCATTTTATTATATTTTATATTATTTATATTTGTATATCAATTTATGTTTGGGAAATAATCCGTAACCAGAGTTTAAGTAGTGTAAAACAATTATTGCCATATTCTTAATAGCACTCTTGGAGCGATATTTTTCACTATTAAATCTCAATATAGAACCACTATATTTTCGATTCAATAGCAAAAAATCTCATCTCCAATAGCACTATTAAAAATACCCCAATAATTATTTTACCCTACTTAAATCTCTAGAAATACAAAATTTAGAAGTTTTCTAAAGATAAAAATAGAGGGGTAAGACTCTTTACTGCCCCTCTTATCTTGTTTCCATTGCAAAAGTAGATAAAAATGTAGAAGAATACCAAAAAAATCGTAATTAATTATCAACAAGTTATAAACAGCATCGCAAAATGGTGAAAAATAGCAATTTAGAGAATTGAAATTATTTCTTTTAATTTTGAGTAGGCGTAATCAATTGGATTTCAGATAATTGTGATTTTGCGATTAAATTTGGATGTTTTAAATTCAACCTAACACCTAAAAATATATTAAATTAAATACTATTTGAATTTAAAATTAACAATACGTGATAATTTGTTTAAAATTGATTTATTTTACTAATTGTTTGTATCAATAGAAAAAATTACATAACTTTGCCACTGTTAGATAGTTCTAACACGCAAAACTACAGATTATATATTATGCGTTTTCTAAGGTTAAAAAAGGGTATGTTGCGTCTAGTTACGCTATTTTTGACAACAATTTACTTGTTGTCAATGGCTCATACGCTCTTTCATAACCAATTGCACCAAATGTTGGCGCATGCTCCGATGTTAATGCCTGTAGAATATGAATGTAGCAAACATTGCTGCGACTCGTGTGTAGCAGATACTCACACATCTCACTCGCACACTCACAATAGTCACGATAGTGAGCATTACAAGCTATACCATTACCAACATTCTGGTAGCGACAGCTTAGACCATGAACATCACAGTGATGATGATGAAAATTGCAACACATCTTTACAATATATTCCTGCAAACAACCAAAAAACAAACTTTGATGCAAAGATTACAAATCTTTTGCCTCTATTTGCAGTTATATTAGAGTGTAAATTGTGTTTCATCCAACAAGGGAAAGAGATATTTGTATTAAATAATATTCCGATTCCCTCTATACCCAATATATCCTACAAGCCTCTTAGGGCACCTCCTCTATTTTGTTAAGGGAAGTTCCCTTAATAAGCTATCAATCAATTATTAGCAGCCATTTTTTAATGTGCTGCCATGTTGTTGTATTTTATTGTCTTAGTTTAAATCCTGATAAGGCGGCTCATTCTTAAAATCTGTTTTTATAAGGCTTAGTTGTAGAGACGTAGCCCTGCTACGTCTGAATTTGGATTTGACTCGGCAGATTCAATTTTGGTTGCTTCGGTTCGGTTACAAACCGCCAAGGCACAACGTCTCTACGGGGTATTATCAAAATTCGACTTTAGACGTAGCAGGGCTACGTCTCTACTGCTGGGTGTCGGATTTTACACATAGCCGCTGGGTGTGGAAGCAGATTTTGAGAATGACCCGATAAGGTGATTTAGCAAGACAACAGCAAATAAGTAGTGTAAAACAATTATTGCCATATTCTTAATAGCACTCTTGGAGCGATATTTTTCACTATTAAATCTCAATATAGAACCACTATATTTTCGATTCAATAGCAAAAAATCTCATCTCCAATAGCACTTTTAAAAATACACCAATAATTATTTTACCCTACTTAGTATGTAGAGAGAATTTCTACAGGGGAGTTCTAATAATTGGTTTTATTCGATTTTTTATTTTGAGGTTTTAGATTTGGATTTTACAAAATGTGGGCGTAGCGGTGCCTACGGTGCATTTTGTAAAATTCAAAGATGAAGTCTCAAAATAAAAAAGCGTTAAAATCCAATTTTTAGAAGTTCCCTACATACAAATAACAAAATATCAAACATATAAAATGAAAAAATATATATTTTTACTATTTCTAACAGCTCTATCGCTAAACTCCTTAGCACAAACAATCACAGGAGTTGTCAAAATAAATGGTAGCGAAACCGATACAGAGCCACTTGCAGGAGCAATTGTAAAATGGGCAGACAAAAATGGTGGGGTAGTTACCGATAAAAATGGAGAGTTCTCTATCTATATGGAAAGTGAGGGTTCGAAAGAGCTTGTTGCATCGTTTGTAGGTTTTCACAGTGACACAATTAGAGTCGACAACCAAACTGAGGTTGTTTTCTCGCTAGTTCCCACCACTTTAGAGGTCGAGCAGGTTATTGTTAAGAGTCGTAAAAGCAACTCTATATCAGCCATCTCACCCGAAAAGAAAGAGCTTATAACATTTGCAGGACTTTGTAAAATGGCATGTTGTAATCTTGCTGAGAGCTTTGAAAACTCGGCATCGGTAACAGTTGGCTATTCGGATGCAGTATCTGGAGCACGTCAAATCAAGCTTTTAGGTTATTCAGGTACCTACACTCAAATGCTTGACGAAACTCGCCCTATAATGCGTGGACTCTCGTCTACTTATGGATTGGAGTACACTCCAGGAATGTGGCTACAAGGCATTCAAATCTCAAAGGGTGTAACTTCTGTAGTCAATGGTTATGAGGCTCTTACAGGACAGATAAATATAGAACATCGCAAGCCTACCGACGATGAACCTCTATTTGTAAATCTGTTTTTAAGCCAAGATTTAAGAGCTGAATCAAATATTACATCATCATTTAATATAAACGACAAACTATCTACCGTTATCTTGACTCATCTCTCTATGGATAAGATGAAAATGGATGACAATGGCGATGGCTTTTTGGACATGCCATTAAAAGAGCAATATAACGTTGGTAATCGCTGGTTATATGCAACTGAAGGCGGTACGCAAATTCGTTTTGGAGTAAGAGGATTGTACGAAAAACGTAATGGAGGTCAAAAAGATTTTGAGATTGGCTCAGATATTTTAACTAACAAGCATTACGGTTCGGAGATTGTAAATAAAGACTTTAATGGATTTCTAAAAGTTGGTATTCCACTAGTAAAAAACAAACTTTATGAAGAAGAGGAGGGCTACGAAGATGAAACCACCTCGAATATCGCTTTAGTTGCCGACTATGTATATCATGAGCAGGATGCTTTCTTTGGTCTTAAAGATTATTATGGAAATCAAAATTCATACTATGCAAATCTGCTTTATCAGGTTAATTATGGACAGAAACACCAATTTATAACTGGTACAACATTTACAGCAGATGTTTATGAGGAGAATTTAATGGATCGTTATGATGTAGATATAACAGATTTAGGCTCAGTAAGGGGTTTTGAAGAGAGAGAATATATCTTAGATAGAGAGCTGATTACGGCTGGTATCTTTGGGGAGTATACTTTTAAAGTTGTGGATAAATTTGATTTAATAGCAGGGATACGTGCCGACCATAACAACAAATATGGCTGGATGTACACACCTCGTGGTCATTTAAAATGGAATATTACACCTACAACAACTGCTCGTGCTTCGGCAGGTGTTGGCTACCGTATAATGTCGCTAATAGCCGATAATATCGGTATGCTTGCAACTGGTAGAGAGATAAATATTGCCGACGATATTAACCCACTAGAGCGTGGCTTTACTGCTGGGGGTTCGCTTACGCAAACATTTAATCTAGGTCAAGACCCTGCCGCTTCGATTAGCGTCGACTACTTTAGAAGCCAGTTTACCGACCAAGTAATAGTAGACCAAGAGACAAACGCCTATCAAATTATGTTCTATAATCTTGATGGTCGTTCATTAACCGACACCTACCAGATAGATTTTTCGTATGCCCCATTCGAGAGATTTAACCTATTTGCAACCTATCGCTACAACGATACAGAGGTGACACTTAAAAATAATATGAGCGTGGTAACACCGCTTGTCAATAAGTTTAAAGGGCTTGTTAATTTGCAGTATGCAACCAAATTCGACCGTTGGACTTTCGACTTTACAGCGCAAATCAACGGACAGAGTCGCCTCCCAGTTCAAGATGGCATGCTAACATCTACAGCAGACTATTCGCCTGTATATCCAATGTTTTATGGACAGGTGACACACCGAGTACGCAAGATTGACTACTATATTGGCTGCGAAAATATCGGAAACTACACTCAATCAATTCCAATTATCTCAGCCGACAACCCTTTTGATAGCACATTTAACTCAACGTCGATTTGGGGTCCTATTATGGGGCGAAAATTTTATGTTGGTATAAGATATACGATGTAAGTAGTGTAAAACAATTATTGCCATATTCTTAATAGCACTCTTGGAGCGATATTTTTCACTATTAAATCTCAATATAGAACCACTATATTTTCGATTCAATAGCAAAAAATCTCATCTCCAATAGCACTATTAAAAATACACCAATAATTATTTTACCCTACTTAATTTACAATTCACAATTTATAATTCACAATTTATGAAAAAGGCATTTTTAGTAGCTGCATTAGCTGCAGCAATGGTTTCAACATCGTTTGATTCTCAAGCACAAACAAAAAAAGAGACAAAAAAAGAGACAGTAGAGGTGGTTTATAAAGTAAACATCCACTGCGAAGATTGTAAAAACAAAATCGAAAAAAACATCCCATACCAAAAGGGTGTAAAAGATGTTAAGGTTGATATGAATAGTCATAATGTGACTGTAAAATATCTAACTGCTAAAACAGATAGCGATAAAATCAAAAAAGCTATAGAAAAAATGGATTTTGTGGTAGAAACCAATCAATCTAAGAAAAAATAGGTTAAAGGGAACTCCCCTTAAATAGCATAAAACACCTATTGCAATATAGAGCGAAAAGTAAATTAGATTTTGCCTTTCGCTCTATTTGGGTTATATTTGCCCTTAAAATATGTAATTTGCATTAATTATGCTAATAAAGGTTTGAAATTTTTGAGCTATTTTGAGCTATTTTTGCAATCAGAGTTGTAAAAAAATAACTTTTGTTAATGCTTTTTTAGAAAAAGCACGCCCTTTGGGCTGGCAAAAATCGTTCACTTGCGTTCACGGCTTCGCTCCGCTCGCAAAAAGCGGAAGAAGGTTTTTCAAACCTTTATTGGCATTAATCATACTAAGTAGTGTAAAACAATTATTGCCATATTCTTAATAGCACTCTTGGAGCGATATTTTTCACTATTAAATCTCAATATAGAACCACTATATTTTCGATTCAATAGCAAAAAATCTC
>JAWXTR010000006.1:0-50326 GCA_044433365.1 Rikenellaceae bacterium | reverse complement strand
AATAATGTTGTATCAACAAGATTATTTACACAACCACTCTCATGATGGTATCCTCGAAAAGGGTCGTTTAATGCTTGTTGATGCTGGTGCTTGGTCGACTACAGGCTACTGCTCTGACTTCTCTCGTACAATGCCAGTAGGTGGTAAATTCTCTCCTATTCAAAAAGAGATTTATGATATTATGGTGGCTTCTTACGAAAAAGCCATGGAGCTTATCAAACCAGGTGTATTTTATAAAGATGTACATATTGCATCTTGTAAAGTTATCACCGAAGGACTTTCAGCAATGGGACTTATGAAAGGAAATATTGATGATGCAGTAGCTTCGGGTGCTCATGCTCTATTTATGCCTTGCGGTCTTGGTCATCAAATGGGTATGGATGTTCACGATATGGAAGGGCTTGGTGAATGTTATGTTGGCTATAATCAAGAGATTGAAAAAAGCACTCAATTTGGTCTTAGTAATCTACGTATGGGTAAACGCCTACAAAAAGGTCATGTGCTGACTGTCGAGCCAGGTATATATTTTATCCCTGCACTCTTAGATAAATGGGAAAATGAGGGTATCAACCGCTCATTTATCAACTACGATAAGGTTAGAGCCATGATGGGCTTTGGCGGTTGTCGTGTAGAGGATGATATTGTAGTTACCGAAAATGGCAAAACAATAATTGCTGCATCTCATCGTGCTCCATACCGCTCTGAAGATATCGAAGAGTATATGGGTAAGTTTATGTAGATCTTTTTAGAGGTTAGAGAAGAAAAAGATTAAGAAGCACAGTTATCAAATGGGTCTTTGACCCCGCCCGCCGGCGTTAGGCAGTTAGGACTCAGTATTTCTTAACTTTTTCCGAACTAAGTAGCCGCCTGCCCCTTAAAGAGAAGTTTTTGGGAATTTTTCGGTTAACTAACAAGAATTTTGTTGGTTTTAGTAATTTACTCAGCTACACAGATGGCAATTCCCAAAAACTTCTGGGCGGCTACAGCGCAAGTTGTAAGTAATCGAATTAGGGTCATTCCAAAAGGGGTTTTGGAATGACCCTATAAAACATAGATTATGAAAAAAATTGGTGTAATATTAATCACTACATTATCTGTAATAGTAATATTTTTTGCTGTTTTTCTTGTGTATGCAACTATTTGGGAGTGGCGACCTAAAGAGGTTGAAAATGTGGCGTATACCTCAACTTTACCTCGACCATTGACAAGCGATACAATCTCTATAATATCGTGGAATTTGGGCTATGGTGGATTGGGAGCAGAGATGGATTTTTTTATGGATGGAGGCAACCAAAGCGTTGCAACTAGAGAAAACACTATTAAAAACATTGAGAATATTAAGCAATTTTTAAGAGAAAATAGCAATATAGATTTTTTTCTTCTTCAAGAGGTCGACTCTTTCTCAAAGCGAAATTACGATATTAATCTATACGGTGAAATAGTGCAATCTTTACCTTATTTTACCCCCTATTTCGCCCTAAATTACAGCTCTCCTTATGTGCCTATACCGCTTAGTGACCCTATAGGCAGAGTAAATTCTGGGCTATTAACACTCTCTAAAACACCTGCTTTTGAGGCTAAAAGAGTGTCCTTTCCTCAATATAAGAGCTATCCTGTGCGTCTATTTCACCTTAAACGTGCGTTTTTACAGACAAAATTTAAATCTAAAAATGGAGGAGTTATAGATATTATCAACACTCATAATTCGGCATTTGATAATGGTGATTCTCGACGTGGAGAGATGAATTTTTTAGCTAGTGAGCTATCAAAACTAAGTAGTTTTGTAGTTGCAGGAGATTGGAATGCAGCACCTCCACTTTATCGATTATCAAAGCAGGAGAGTGAAGATAAATATTTTTCACCAATTGTAGTCGATAGCTTAGAATTTGGTAAGGGAGTTAATTTTGCTGTAGATTATAACGGTAAAAGCTCTCGTTACAATAATATGCCTTACAATAAAAATTTAAGCACCACTACATTAATCGATTTTGGTATTTATTCATCTAATATTAAGTGTTTAGATGTCGAAATTATAGATTTAGGATTTGAAAATAGCGACCACAACCCTGTCTATTTTCAATTTACCATTAGATGACGTTAAAAAAAGCAGGAAAATCCACAAAGTGTTTCCTGCTTTTTTACCATTTTAATAAGTTATTAAGTAGGGTAAAATAATTATTGGTGTATTTTTAAAAGTGATATTGGAGATGAGATTTTTTGCTATTGAATTGAGAATATAGTGGTTCTATATTGAGATTTAATAGTGAAAAATATCGCTCAAAGAGTGCTATTAAGAATATGGCAATAATTGTTTTACACTACTTAATTACCTAAAGGCTTAAAATAATTAAGCTTATAATCCTCTAACAATTCGGGATGTAAAATCTTTATATAATCACAAAGTAGTAAATCTGGTGAAAATATAACACTCTCATAATAATCTTTATAGGCACTATTACACCCAAATATTTTTTGCTCCTTAAAAGGTTTAAAATTAGCATAACCCTCAAACTCTTTTTTTAAGCTACTATAAGTTAAATCCTCATTGGGATTGTTGTAAACAATAATCCAATAGTCGGCATCTCTACTTTTGGTAAGCACCTCTTCATAAGATAGAGATAAAGAGCCTTCGCCAGTGGTCTCGCTCCATGGATATGAGGCACCAGCATCTAAAAACATTAAAGTCTTGTAACTTCCTCCTGCTGGGAAATACCACGCAGAGCCAAATCTCTTACCTTGCATTAATTGAGGTTTTGTAGCACTATTTTTAGCAATATCTCTAACACTATTATATCTCGATTCAATTGCCGAAAAAATAGAATCTGCTATCTGTTCTTTCTCTAAAAAAGCAGCAAAATATTTTATCCATTCACTTTGACCTAGTTGCGCACTCTCCATATAAGAAGCGGCTTGGATAATAGGGGTGTTTAGTTTTTCTAACGCTCCAAAGCCAGTGTTTTGAAACGCTGTAGCGACTATAGCCTCTGGATGAAGAGCAATTATCTTCTCAATTGATGGTTTTGAAGATTGTCCTAGATTCACAATCTCACCATTATCTATACGTTTTCGGATTTTTGGATTCTTAAAATATTGAGCTTCACAAACGGCTGAAATCGACCTATCACAACCCAATAGTTCTATTATTGAGCCATCTACAACTGTGTTTACCACAATATTTTCGATGGGTGTACGCACCACCACACCTTGTGGAAGTGAGTCGGGAAGATTATCACTTTTTGATACTAATACATATCTATTTAGTAGCTTTGTTGTGTCCCAAGGATTTATAAGCTCTACAGTTTTGTATCCCTCGCCTTTAAAAATACGAAAACATTTGGCGTGGCTTATCTCTACACTCTCTAATTCACCATTAAATGAACTATTTTGACTACATCCTATCGCTATGGAGATAAAAAGCAGTAGGCTAAAAAATTTTCTTAACATATTTACAATATTAAATTTAGGGGAGTTCTAAATTAAAAATTTAGAACTCCCTTATATTTCTTTACTTCATTGAGTTAAATAGATGCCATAAAACAAGCCCTGCCGCAACCGAAACGTTTAAAGAGTGTTTGGTTCCCTCTTGTGGGATTTCGATAGCTCCAGAGCATAAATCTACAACCTCTTGGCTTACTCCATTAACCTCATTACCAACAACTACTGCATATTTTACACCCTTTTCGACCTTATAATCACTAAGCATACAACTTCCCTCTACCTGCTCTATTGCCTCCACTCTATAACCTCTCTCTAAAAGCGAATTTACTGCCGAAATAGAATCTTTTTCGTAGCTCCATTTTACTGTAAGTTCTGCTCCTAAAGCGGTTTTATGAATCTCTTTAGATGGTGGAGTGGCACAAATACCACAAAGTATTATCTCCTCAATGCAAAAGGCATCGGCTGTGCGAAAAAAAGAGCCAATATTGTTTTGACTTCTTACATTATCCACAACCAATACAATAGGATATTTATCTTTCTCTTTAAATCCCTCTGCATCGACTCTACCGAGCTGCTCATTTGTAATTTTTACCGCCATATTTATTAATATTGCTCTATCTCATTAGGAAAACTACCACTTTTTACATCATCACAATACTCTTTTACAGCATCTGTAATTGTTGTAAACATATCGGCGTAGCGACGTAGGAAACGTGGTGAAAATTCGTTATTTATACCAAGCATATCGTGAAGTACCAACACTTGACCATCAACTCCGCCACCTGCACCAATTCCGATAACTGGAATTTCAACAGTCTCAGCCACCTTTTTTGCAAGTTCAGCAGGAATTTTCTCTAAAACTAGAGAGCAACAACCTGCTTTTTCAAGCAATATAGCATCTTCAAGTAGTTTAGCAGCCTCGCCCTCCTCTTTTGCTCTAACTGCATAAGTGCCATATTTATTGATAGATTGAGGAGTTAGCCCTAAGTGTCCCATTACTGGAATACCAGCCGATAAAATACGCTCTACCGACTCTAAAACCTCAGCTCCACCCTCTAATTTTATGCAATCTGCCTCTGTCTCTTTCATAATTTGAATTGCTGAAGCAAGTGCCATTTTTGAGTTGCCTTGATATGAACCAAAAGGCATATCCACAACCACAAATGCACGTTCTACGGCTCTAGTTACCGAACGACCATGATAAATCATATTCTCTAGGCTCATTGGCACTGTTGTTTTGTAGCCTGCAACAATATTTGCTGCTGAGTCGCCAACTAAAATCACATCTATTCCTGCACGATCTAAAATCGAAGCCATTGTGTAGTCGTAGGCTGTAAGCATTGATATTTTTTCGCCTCTTTTTTTCATCTCTTTTAGACGAAAGGCGGTAACTGCTCTTTGTTGAGTTTGTACTGACATTTTTTTTTATTTTTCTATAGGGAGTTCTAAATTCTCTCAAAATTCAGAATTTAGAACTCTCCTATATTATTTAGAATTTTCTTCTTTTTTATAAAGATCTAACTCTCCATTTTCTACCTGTAAGAAGATATGTGAAAGAAGCGCAATAACTGGCGAAATTAGCTCAATTACATCTTTATCAAATTTTTCTGGTGATTTTATTCGCTGCAACATAACCCCATATAGGGCCTTAAAACAAAGCTCTATATCGTTCTCACTCTCTTCTTTTTGTCGCTTTTTAAGCTCCTCTAAATGGGGTGCTAAATCTAAGAAGCGAGAGGTGTATTCTTTGCCTGCATCACTACTTAAAAGCATTAGGTGGAGATCGTTTAATTCGTCGATTAGGTGGAGAGTATGCTCCATGTGACCATGCTCTAACTTATCTTCACGCTTTAAAATATCAGATATATCTATATACCAATAAAATATGGTCTGTTTTAGTGATGGTTCAACCTCTCTTTCAGCCACAAGATGGAGAAAAATAGCCTCTTCATCAAATTTTAAGGCTCTAATTAAATCCTCTAATTGCCATAAATAGAGAATATATTCTGCTATATTCTCACCTCTTTTTTCTTTTGCTGTTAACATCTAACGTATTCTATAATTTTTTTATTTCTTCTATAGATAATCCTGTAATTTGTGAAATTATATCTGATTTCAAACCATTTAACTTCATGTTTTTTGCTATATTAATAATGCTTTTTTGCTTACCTTGCTCAATACCAGCTTCTATTCCTTCTTGTCTGCCTTTTTTAATTCCTTGCTCAATTCCCTCCGCTAAACCACGCTTATGACCATTAAAATCGGCTTCGTCTATCTGCCAAAAGAGGTTTTTATCGTCGGAAACTGCATCCATAACCTGTTTTTGGTAGCGATTAAACTCCTCTCTAGTAAAACTCTCTAATTTCAGATTATCTCGTACCTCATCAAGCCCAGGAGCTGAAGCATCTTCTGAAAGTTCACCTGTTTTTAGATATAAAATCCACTCATCTAATGGTGTTTTAGCTACAGAGTCAAAATCATTGACCTTTAAAATATAATATTCTGGATATAAGCTACTTACACTATCAACATCAAATAACTGTTGGTGATATTGCGATAACTCTAATAGGTCGTTATGGTGAATACCTCTAAACTCTGTTTTTCCTTGATAGACCACATCTCTACCCTCTCCAAGCGAAAAATAGACAATATTTACACTGTAAATCTTTTTGATTTCGTCGTAATTTTCACCTTTTTTGATATACTCGGTTACTAATTTTGAGGTTGCAAAAAGCATACGTTGGAAATAGTCGTTTGCTCTATTTCCTTGAACCTCAATTATTATTAGCTCTCCTTTTGAGTTTTCTGCGAGTAAGTCTACTCGGTTTTGTTTATCGTCATAACTCTCTTGATTGCTTTCGCTCTCAAGCAAATTTTTAATTATAATGCGTTCATTTAGAAGAGTGGTCAAAAAACCCTCTAAAATACCAAAATTTGCCTTTTTACGAAGCAATTTTTTCATTGCCCAATCAAATCTTATATAATCTTTTGTCATAGAAGTAAATTTTTAGGTAATACGCAAATATAGCAAATTTAAAGCAAATAATAAAGAGCTACTTTAAAAACATTTGAAATAATTTTGCAAAGTTATCTAATTTATAAAAATAAAAAACTAATTTTGAATAAACTTTTTGCGTATGAATAATATTTTTAATATATCTAGTGATAAAGAATTTCACAAAGAGGCTTTAAAACAGTTTAATTATCAAGCTATTAACATAGCTCCTTATAGAGAGTATTTAGAACTTATCAAAGTAAATCCACAATGGGTTAAAGAGATAAATCAGATACCTTTTCTACCTATTGAACTATTTAAAAGTCATAAATTTTGCGATAGTGATAGTTGTGATATAGTTTTTAGTAGTAGCGGTACCTCTTCATCTATTCAAAGCCACCACTATGTTGCCGATTTATCACTCTATGAGCAGTCGTTTACTAAAGGATTTACCTATTTTTATGGGGCACCTGAAAATACAAATATTTATGCTCTTTTACCCTCATATCTTGAACGTGAAGGCTCTTCACTTATCTATATGATGCAGCATCTTATTGACAACGCTTATGATGGTGATTTTTTTCTATATAATTATGATGCACTTATTGAAAGATTGGAAAAGAGAGATAAAAATCGCCTAACTTTTCTTTTTGGGGTCACTTTTGCCCTTGTCGACCTTATAGAAAAATATAAAATCGACCTTAGCGAAAATGTGGTGGTTATGGAAACCGGGGGGATGAAAGGTCGTCGTAGAGAGTTGCCTAGAGAGGAGTTGCACGAATTACTATGCTCAGGATTAAATGTAAAGTCGATACATTCAGAATATGGAATGTGTGAATGTTTATCACAATCATACTCTACTGGTAATGGGGTTTTCAGTTCACCTGCATGGCAGCGCATTTTAATACGATCACTTGGCGATGGTAGCCGAATTTTAGGAAAAAATCTTAGAGGGGGAATAAATATTATAGACCTTGCAAATATTCACTCTTGTTCATTTCTTCAAAGTCAAGATAAAGGACAAATTTTGAGTGATGGAACTTTTACTGTAGAGGGGAGAATTGATAATAGCGATATCAGAGGGTGTAATTTGCTAATTTAGAGTGATTTTTATTAAGGGGAGTTCTAATAAGTAGGGTAAAATAATTATTGGTGTATTTTTAATAGTGCTATTGGAGATGAGATTTTTTGCTATTGAATCGAAAATATAGTGGTTTTATATTGAGATTTAATAGTGAAAAATATCGCTCCAAGAGTGCTATTAAGAATATGGCAATAATTGTTTTACACTACTAAATTGGTTTTATTTGATTTTTCTTTTTAAAATTTTTCCTTTAATATAAATATTATATCTTTGCACCCAAAAAAAAAATTTAATTCTTATAATTATGAGTAATACTAATTGTCCTAAATGTTCGATGGACAACAACTATTTTGATGGAACTGTAAATATATGTCCTGATTGTGGATATGAGTGGAATGAGGGTGAAGATGGAGCCTCTGTAGAGGCTATAGCTTGCGATAGCAATGGTGCACCTCTTTCAGATGGCAACTCTGTAACCGTTATTAAAGATCTTAAAGTAAAAGGATCGTCGATGGTTATCAAACGTGGTACAAAAGTAAAATCTATTCGCCTTACTGATAATCATGAAGAGGTTGATTGTAAAATTGAAGGTAGTAGTATTGTACTTAAAACCTGCTTTTTAAAGAAATAAAAATTAGGGGTTGTAGATTATAAAATAATCTACAACCCCCTAATTTATAATTTATAATTTGTAATTTGCAATTAATCCTACTGAGCAATTATTAAATAGTAATTTTTCTTACCTTTTTGAACTAAGATATATTTTTCAGCAATAAGGTTTGAACTATTAATTACACTTTCAGCAGCTTCAACTTTATTTTTATTAATCGAGATACCACCGCCTTGAATTAGACGACGAAGCTCACCTTTTGAGGCGAATACCTTACACTCTTCGGTACATAAATCAGCAAAAGCAACTCCTGCATCAAGTTTTGATTTTTCGATTGTAAATTGAGGTACACCTTCAAATACTTGAAGCAGAGTATCAGCATCAATTTGCATAAGTGTTTGAGATGTAGCACCACCAAAAAGAATTTTTGAAGCCTCTACAGCTTTTTCATAATCTAATGCAGAGTGAATCATAGTTGTAACCTCTTTAGCAAGAGTTTTTTGAAGTGCTCTCTCGTGCGGAGCAGATTTATGAGCCTCAGTAATGGCTAAAACCTCTTCGTGCGACAACATTGTAAAGATACGGATATATTTTTCAGCATCTTCATCGCTTACATTTAACCAAAATTGGTAGAATTTGTATGGAGAGGTGTAGCGACGATCTAACCAGATATTTCCCGACTCTGTTTTACCAAATTTTGTACCGTCGGCTTTTTTAATTAGCGGACAGGTGATAGCCCACGCCTCACCACCTAATTTACGACGGATAAGCTCTGTTCCTGTTGTGATATTACCCCATTGATCTGAACCTCCTAGCTGAATTTTACAATTTTTTGTTTCGTAAAGGTGTAGGAAGTCAAAACCTTGTACTAATTGGTATGTAAACTCTGTAAATGACATTCCCTCGCCTTCACCCGAGAAACGTTTTTTAACAGAATCTTTAGCCATCATATAGTTTACTGTGATTAACTTTCCAATATCACGAATAAAATCTAAGAAACTTTGCTCTTTCATCCAATCGTAGTTATTAACCATTTCAGCTGCATTAGCGGCACCACTATCAAAGTCGATAAGGTGACTAAGCTGTTTTTTAAGCATATCTTGATTGTGGCGAAGAGTTGTTTCATCGAGAAGATTACGCTCTAGTGATTTTCCTGATGGGTCGCCAATCATACCTGTAGCACCACCTACTAAAACAATAGGTTTATGACCACAATTTTGGAAATGTTTTAAAATCATAACACCCACAAGGTGTCCGATATGAAGTGAATCGGCAGTAGGGTCGATTCCAAGGTAAGCAGTACACATTCCAGCCTCAAGCTGTTTGTCTACACCAGGCATCATATCTTGAATCATATTACGCCAAGTAAGTTCTTCTATAAAATTCATTTTTTTATATTTTTTATTTTTTAAAATTTTTGTTTTTTTTTGAAAGTGACAAAGATAAACATTATTTTTTTAGTTTGTTAAGCGAACTTCTAAAAATTGGATTTTAACGCTTTTTTAGTTAGTTTTGTAAACAAAAATGCAATTTAAAGATATTATAGGTCAAGAAAAGTTAAAACGTGAGCTTATAGATAGTGTAAAACAGGGTAGAATAGCCCATTCACAACTATTTATAGGAGAAACTGGTTATGGTGTACTTCCCCTTACAATAGCTTACGCTCAATATATTGGATGTCATAATAGAAGTGATACTGACTCATGTGGAAAATGTAGCTCATGTTATAAATTTTCACAACTTCAACACCCCGACCTTCATTTTATATTCCCAATTAATAAATCTCCATTTGCAAATGGAGTAAATAGTAGTGGTGATTTGGTTAGCGATAATTTAATCGAAAAGTGGAGGGAAATAGTATTAGAAAGCACTCCAAAAGGATATTTTACCCCACAACAATGGTATGATACGATAGCTATTTCAAAAAATAGCCAACCTATTATTGCTCGTAGTGAAGCTAACCATCTAATAAGTAAATTAAGCTATAAACCATTTGAGGGGGGATACACAACTGTTATTATATTTCTAGCCGAGCAAATGAATGAATCTGCTGCCAACACACTGTTGAAACTTTTTGAAGAACCAGCTGAAAACACCACTTTTTTGTTTATTGCACAGAAAAAAGAGAGGATGTTGAAAACTATATTATCTCGTTGTCAAATTATTAATGTAAAACCGATAGAAACCTCACAATTAGATAGTTATATTAGCAGTAAAGGTGTTGATAGTAGTAAGATACACTCTATTTGCAGAATTTCACAAGGGGATATTAACAGAGTTAACACAATTATTGAAAGTTTATCAACAGGCGAAGAAAATATCTATTTTGAAAAGTTTAAAGATCTTATGCGCCTTTGCTACACCACAAATTATCATGGACTTCTACCGTGGGCAGAGCAAATTGCAGCGATGCAGAAAGAGGAGCAACGCCAATTTTTAATCTATTCAGTAAAACTTATACGAGATGCCTACCTTATAAATATAGGTGCTATTGAGCTATCGTTTAGCTTTAAGGGTGAAGAGGAGTTTTTGAGAAAATTTGCCCCTTATATACACCATCAAAATATAGAGTTGTTAATTACTGAATTTGAGAGATGTAATGAGCATCTTAGCCAAAATGTTAATGTTAAGATTTTGTTTTCGCATTTCACACTGGCTATTAGTAAGTTGATTAGGTTGGCAAAAGGGGGATTATAAATTATGAATTATGCATTATAAATTATGAATTATGCATTATGAATTATAAATTATGAATTATGTTAAATAGGGTGGTGCTTGCTATAGGGGCAAATATTGGAGACAAGGAAAATAATTTAAGAAAGGTAATTATTGATATTGAGGAGAAAATCGGTAAGATAGATAGAATATCAAAAATCTACCAAACTGAGGCTTGGGGTTTTGAAAGCTCTGATATATTTTATAATCAAGCTCTTACTGTAGATACTTCTCTATCTCCAGAAGAGTTATTAACAACTATTTGGGAGATAGAACGCTCATTTGGTCGTAATAAATCGACTGTTGAAAACGAAGTTGATAACTATAAAAAGCGATTAGAATCCAAGAAAGTGGTCTATCTATCTCGTACTATGGATATTGACATTATTTTTTATGGTAGTAAAGTTATCAACACCCCATTACTTAATATTCCACACCTTCTTGTTGATAAACGTATGTTTGTAATAGAACCTTTAATGGATATTATTCCTAATTTTATCCATCCTATAATCGGTAAGAGCATTTTTCAAATTTATAAAGAGCTAAAATCTGATTTTAAACACTGTTTGTAACTTGTCAATATAGTTTTGGTAAGATGTTAGTATAATTTTAATAATTTAAACATCTCTATATTAACAATTTATTAACAATGAATAGGGGTTGGTCTGTTAATATCTTTTTACAACTTCAGCCTATTAACTATTGCAAATCTACACAACCCGATTATATATACAAATAAAATAAAGTTCCAAAAAAAGTTATAATTATTTATAAACTATGTATTATGGCGATTATCAACAACTATATAGTGTTAATAATTTGTTTGACACAGATATAAACATTGTTAGTAATATATATAATTTAAATAAAATCAGGAAGTTATGTATGTTGTTTTATAAACAGTAATTGTTAGTTAAAAGTTAATAAAATTTGATTATTGGCTTTTCAACACTATCCACACCCTTTATTATTATTATTTATTTAATATATATATAATATAAAAAAAAATAAAGAGTTAAAGAACTTACCCAAATATAGTTTTTCTCATAAAAAAATCATAACTTTGTGGGTTAGTAGCCTATATTAAAATATATATAGTAATAGATGGTGTTAAAAATTCACTTTTGAGGTTGTTTTAATGTATTGGTTAATTTTTTATAATGGGTCTGCTACCCCGCCTACTCGGCGTTAGAGTTGTAATATTATTTTAAAATGAAAAAAGTTGTTATTGGATTATCTGGAGGTGTTGATTCGTCGGTTGCGGCATATCTTTTAAAAGAGCAGGGGTATGAGGTGATTGCCCTGTTTATGCGCAATTGGCACGATACTACAGGCACGCTCGATGGAGATTGTCCTTGGGAGGACGATAGGATGTTTGCGGAGTTGGTGGCAAAAAAATTGGATATTCCATTTCATTATATTGATCTTAGTGAGCAATATCGTGCTAGGGTTGTAGATTATATGTTTTCAGAGTATGAAAAAGGGCGAACACCAAACCCTGATGTGCTCTGTAACCGTGAAATAAAATTTGATGCCTTTTTAAAGGCTGCAATAGAGCTTGGTGGTGATTATGTAGCTACTGGACACTACTGTCAAAGAGAGGTTATTGAGGGTGAAAATAGCGAAGAATATAAATTAATAGCAGGAGCCGATCCATCAAAAGATCAAAGCTACTTTCTTTGTCAGCTATCGCAAGAGCAGCTATCAAAAGCTCTCTTTCCAATTGGTGGAATACTAAAAAGCGAAGTTCGTCGCATTGCCTCAGAGCAGGGGTTGGCTACAGCCCAGAGAAAAGATTCACAAGGAATATGTTTTGTCGGTAAGGTTGATTTACCAATCTTTCTTCAACAAAAATTAAAGGCTAAAAAGGGTGAAATAATCGAAATTTCTGACTCTTGGGAGGGTTATAACTGTGAAAAAACTACTCTTTTAACTCTTGCAGAACCTTATACCTACAAAAAAGAGGATGGTGTAAAGGTTGGAGAGCATAATGGTGCCCATTTTTACACTATAGGTCAGCGAAAAGGGTTAAATGTAGGCGGTAAACCAAAACCTCTATTTGTGCTTGCTATTAATGTTGAAGAAAATGTGGTCTATGTTGGGCAAGGTGATACGCACCCAGGGCTTCTACGTAAGGCACTTTTTATAAAGAAAGAGGAAATTCACTATGTTCGCCCTTCAATGGCTATAAATATAGGCTCATCAAAGGATTTTAAGATGCGTATTAGATATCGACAACCTCTACAGGATGGAACACTCATAATTGAGGAAAACGGAGCTTATATAGTGTTTAAAGAGCCTCAAAAAAGCATTACTGCTGGGCAGTTTGCTGCTTGGTATAGTGAGGATGGAGAGCTTGAAGGATCTGGGGTTATTAATTCGTAATTCGTAATTCATAATTCATAATTAGTAATTTATAATTCATAATTTACAACTATTTTCTTATGAGAAAATATATTAAGTTAATTTTGTTTTTATTGCTATTTTTTAGCAGTAGTGGTGCTTTTTCGCAAGTAGAGAAAAATTTGGATATGAGTTTTAACTCTACCAAAGTAGATTTAGGTGTTATAAAAGAGGAGGATGGATCAGTGACTATTCCGTTCTCTTTCAAAAATATAGGTCAAACACCAATAATTATCAACACTGTTTCAACATCATGTGGATGTACCACCACCTCTTATCCTCGTGAGCCAATAATGGCAGGAGCGACAGCAATAATAGAGGTGACCTACGATCCTTTAGGTAGACCAGGATTCTTTGATAAAAAGATATATATAATGAGTGGAAATCGCCGTAAACATAATGTGTTAACAATTACAGGCGAAGTAGAAGAGCGACCAAAAGGAGTGTCGGATGCCTACCCTTATTCGCTCGGAAACTCTATTTTAGCTAGCTCTTCATTTATAGAGTTTGGACAGATTCCTATTGGTTATAGCCACACTTTAAGTCTTGATATTTATAATAATAGTGATAAAGAGGTGGTAATCTCTACCCCAAAAGTTTCGGATATGGCTGAGTTTTCATACTATATTGCTCAACCAAAATTAAAACCTAAAGAGGCTACGCAATTAATAGTTACAATAGATATAAACAATAGTATTATTTGTTCGCTTTACAGTGAAAAAATTCCAATTTTTATAGATGGAAAACTAACTCCATCAAGCGAAATAAAAGTGAATGGTATCTCTATTCCAGATATATCAAAAATAGAGATAAAAAGCGGAGAGCACACTCCTGCGGTATATCTACCAGATGTGTACCACCATTTTCTAGTGGTTTACCAAAATCAAAACCCCACTCGTGAGTTTATCATCGAGAATGAGGGGCAGGGAGAGTTAGAAATAAAACAGATTATAGTTTCAGATAAAGATAAAATAGGTTGTTATATGAAATCTTATAAAATAACACCAATGTCGAGCGAAGTTATTATAGTGCAGTTTAAAGCAGGCGAAGATATCGGTAGGTTTAGCGGAACTGTAAATATCATAACAAACGATCCATCTTTTCCGCTTCAAGAGATTAGAATTGCAGCAAATGTAAAAGAGGGAAGTGGAGAGTAGAGAGTATAAAAAAACAAAAATCAATATAAAAATGTTTATAATTACGAAAAAAAGAAAGTTAGCTGAAAACATCTATTTAATGGATGTAAAGGCTCCACGTGTTGCAAAAACGGCTCTTCCAGGGCAGTTTGTAATAGTAAAAGTGGATGAAAAAGGCGAAAGAGTGCCTTTAACAGTGTGTGACTACGACCGTGAAAAGGGTTTAGTGACAATTGTAACTCAAATTGTAGGTGCTTCTTCTCAAAAAATTTGTGATTTAGAGGAGGGCGAAGCTTTTGAAAACTTTGTTGGCCCTCTTGGTAATCCTTCAGAATTTGTTTATGAAAATATCGAAGAGTTACGCAACAAAAAAGTGATGTTTATTGCTGGTGGTCTTGGTACTGCTCCTATCTATCCTCAAGTGAAATGGATGAAAGAGCAGGGTGTTGATTGTGATGTAATAATTGGTGCAAAAAACGAAAATCTTCTGATTTTTGAAGAAGAGATGCAGGCTGTTTGCGAAAATTTATATATTGCAACCGACGATGGTTCAAAAGGTTACAAAGGCTTAGTTACCTCGCTTCTTTGTGATTTAATCGACAATCAAGGCAAAAAATATGATGTTGTAGTGGCTATTGGACCTATGATTATGATGAAATTTGTATCGCTTACAACCTTAAAATATGGTATTAAAACTATTGTAAGTCTCAACTCTTTAATGGTTGATGGTACAGGTATGTGTGGTGCTTGTAGAGTATCTGTTGGTGGTAAAACCTACTTCACTTGTGTTGATGGCCCAGAATTTGATGCTCATCAGGTTGATTTTGACGAGGCTATGCGTCGTCAAGCTCAATACAAAACCATAGAAAGTCGCAAACTAAAAGCAGCGCAAGAGAATCATAAATGTAGAATAGGATTTTAAATAATGTATAATTCATAATTCATAATGCATAATTAGAAGAAAATAATTATGCATTATGAATTATAAATTATAAATTAAAAAAAAAGATGGCAGAAAAATATAATAGAACAAAGGCTGCGGAGCAAGACCCAATTGTAAGAGCAGCTAATTTTGAAGAGGTATCCCTAGGATTTACCTTAGAGGATGCAAAACGTGAAGCGGCAAGATGTTTAGGTTGTAAAAAACCTCGTTGCGTTGCAAGTTGCCCAGTTTCGCTTAATATTCCTGAGTTTATTACAGCTTTAAAAGATGGTGATATTGCCTCAGCTGCAACAATTATAGCTAAAGACTCTTCACTTCCATCGGTTTGTGGTCGTGTCTGTCCACAAGAGGTGCAATGTGAGGGTTCATGTGTATTAGGCGTTAAGGGTGAGAGTGTTGCAATTGGTTTTTTGGAGCGTTTCGTAGGCGACTATGCTCGTGAAAATGGCATTGAAACAGCTCAAAAAGCTGAGTCTAATGGCAAAAAAGTGGCTGTTGTAGGTAGTGGTCCTGCTGGTTTGGCATGTGCTAGCGACCTTGCAAAATTGGGTTATGAGGTGAAGATTTTTGAGGCTCTTCATAAACCTGGTGGAGTGCTTCAATATGGTATTCCAGAGTTTCGTCTACCTAAAGATAGAGTTGTGGCTGCTGAGATTGCAAATCTTCAAAAACTTGGTGTAGAGATTGAATGTGATGTGGTTGTAGGTCGTACAGTTACCATCGACTCGCTAATGGACGATGAGGGTTATGAGGCTATCTTTGTGGGTAGTGGTGCTGGACTTCCAAAATTTATGAATATTGCTGGTGAGAACCTTAATGGAGTGGTTTCTGCAAACGAATTTTTAACTCGTGCAAACCTTATGCACGCCTATGATGATAGTTACGATACTCCAATATATCCCGGTCATAAAGTAGTTGTAGTTGGTGGTGGTAATGTTGCTATGGATGCTGTTCGTACCGCTAAACGTCTTGGTGCAGAGTCATCTATTGTATATCGTCGCTCTGAAACAGAGCTTCCTGCACGTAAAGAGGAGGTACATCACGCTAAACAGGAGCAAATCAACTTCGAAATGCTTACAAATCCTATCGAAATAATCGGTGAAGATGGTTGGGTTAAGGCTATCCGTTGCGTAAAAATGGAGCTTGGCGAGCCTGATAGCTCTGGTCGTCGTTCGCCAGTAAAAGTTGAGGGTTCGGAGTTTGATATTGAGTGTGACGTTGTGATTATGGCACTTGGTACATCACCAAATCCACTAATTGCATCAACAACAGCTGGATTAGATACAAACCGTTGGGGTTGTATTGTAGCAGACGAGATGGGTGCAACTTCTCGTAAAGGAATTTTTGCTGGTGGTGACACTGTTACAGGTGCTGCTACAGTAATTTTAGCTATGGGTGCTGGTCGTAAGGCTGCTAAGGCTATTGATGAATACCTTCGCAATTTGTAATTCATAATTCATAATTAAGTAGGGTAAAATAATTATTGGTGTATTTTTAATAGTGCTATTGGAGATGAGATTTTTTGCTATTGAATCGAAAATATAGTGGTTCTATATTGAGATTTAATAGTGAAAAATATCGCTCCAAGAGTGCTATTAAGAATATGGCAATAATTGTTTTACACTACTTAGTAATGCATAATTCATAATTTGAAATTTATAATTATGAATTATGCATTATGAATTATGAATTATTTTTTTGCGGCTTCTTTCGCTTTTTTAGCTTTTACCTCCATTTGATACCTATCTACATCGGTAGTATCGACTTTCATATATTTTTTAACCTCGTCATACTCAGGGTTAACACAGCGATCACCCCAACGTTGATATACAATTTCAAGGGCTTTTTGAGTCTCTGGATATTGACCTTTATCGTCTGTCTCTTCAATCCAACTTTCAAGATAACCTCTCATTTGAGCTAAACTAGCAGTATAAGCAGGATCTTTTGCTAAGTTATTAATTTCATGTGGGTCGTTTACAATATCGTAAAGCTCCTCTGCAGGTCGCACATCGCTCATCCAATCGTCACTAAACTTAATTTTACCCTCCTCATGTATCTTAATCAAATCTTTATACCAAGCTTGTTTATCACGGTATTGAGGTTGAAGAAGCGGACGGTCGGTCATAAAGTTTCGAATATATTTAAACTCTTTAGTGCGTATTGCACGAATACGGTCGATAGTATAGTCACATCTATCACGAGCTGCAACAATATAATCACGGTGGAAATCGTCAGCGAAAACATCTTTTGCCTCCATATAATCAGGAATATCTACTCCTGCAAGAGATAGAGTAGTGGCATTTAAATCCATAAGACTTACCAAATCGTCACGAGTAGAACCTATTTCAATACCCAAATCTTTAAGAAGCTGAGGATTGCCAGGGCAAGAGATAACGAGCGGCATTTTAATACCACTATCATACAAAAACTGCTTATCACGCATCATTTGATAGCCATTATCTGAAAGGAAAACTATAATAGTATTTTCATAAACACCATCTTTTTTCATCTCTTCAATCGCTGCACCAATTTCAATATCTGTAAGTTGAATTTGATTGTAGTGAGTAGCTCTTTGATTACGAATATTCTCACAATCTGGATAGTATGGTGGAACCTCTACATCATCAGGATTTACTGGATTATCGACTTTTCCATGATTTTTACCACCATAAAGCTCAATCTCTCCAAAAAATGGCTGACCCTCTTTTCTGTCATTCCAACTACCTACACCACATTTATCGTAAAAACCAGCCCACTCATAAGTACCAGTCCAGTAGTCGTGCCAATTGTAGTGCCAGTTAAAATCATCTTTACCTGTACAAAAGGTGTGATAACCTTTCTCTTTAAGAAGTTCAGGAAGCACTTTAATACCCTCAGGTAGATTATAAATTAATTTGTCAGTACGTGCAGTACGATGGTTGTGAGCACCAATTGTGGTTTGCATCATACCTGTAACAAGCGAAGAGCGTGTAGGTGAACTTACCGAACAACTAGCATAACAATTAGTAAAAAGAACACCATTATCAATTAAAAAATCGAGATTTGGAGTTTTAACAGTGTTGTCGCCATAGGCTGGCATCCAAGGGCTAATATCTTCACCAAAAAGCCATAAGATGTTGATAGGGGTTTTCTCCTTTGGAGCGGTGCTACAACCAGAAGTGGCAATAACTGCTCCACCTGCTGTAGCTAAGATTAAGTAGTTTAAACTTTTCATATATAAGTAATTTTAGGGATTTTTTTGATAATTAAATCTATTTTTATTCTTTTATATGAAAAACAAAAGTTTATCGAATAAAATAGTAATAAATATAATGCAAAGTTAATTATTTTTTATTGTCAGACAAATTTAAATCACTTAATTTATTAGGATTAAAAAAATACGTATAACCCTTAATGGACTATACGTATTTCATATACTAATATATAAGAACTATTTTTTAGAAGTTCCCTCTAATAATTATCTTTAGACTCTTCAAAGAATTTTTGAGGATGTATACAAGATGGGCACACCTCAGGAGCAGAAGTTCCAGTGGTAACATAACCACAGTTGCGGCATTGCCAACGGATAGGCTCTTCTCTCTCAAATACTTTACCCTCTTTTACTCTTTCAAGTACAATTTTATATCTACGCTCATGCTCAACCTCAGCATCAGCAATCATGCGGAATGTGTGAGCCACTTCTGGGAAGCCTTCACTTTCTGCTACATCTGCAAAATGAGGATAAAGCTCAGCCCACTCCTCATACTCACCAGCTGCCGACTCAGTAAGATTATCGATAGTTGTGCCGATAACGCCAGCAGGATATGAGGCTGTAATTTCAACAACGCCCCCCTCTAAGAATTTAAAAAAACGCTTTGCGTGCTCTTTTTCTTGGTCAGCTGTTTCGATAAAAAGAGCAGAAATTTGCTCATATCCCTCTTTTTTTGCTACAGATGCAAAGTAAGTGTAGCGGTTACGTGCTTGTGATTCACCAGCAAAAGCAGCTAATAAATTTTTCTCTGTTTGTGTTCCTTTAATACTTTTCATGCGCTTATAATTTTAGTTTTTTGTTGAATTAATTGATTTTTATTACAAATATACTGATTTTATCAAATTTTTTGCTATATTTGCTATTATTTATTTCAATAATAAAATAAATTTTAAAAATAACCATATAAAGTGTTTAAAAACATAAAATTAAGTTTATTCAAAAATTGTACTATTTTTGATAATAAATCTACCTATTTTAAAAAAAAATAAGTACATTTGCAGCTGGTATGCCTTAAAAAGAGGAACTAAAGGAATCTTCTAAAATTTGATTTTCTGAGCTTTAAAATAACAAATCTCTCAAAATTCAGAATTTAAAACTTACTTTTCAAATTTAAATAAAATATAATTAACAAATATAATTTTAAAGAAATGGCAAAAGAGAAAAAATTTATCACTTGTGATGGTAACTATGCTGCCGCTCATATCGCTTATATGTTTAGCGAGGTTGCAGCTATCTATCCTATCACACCATCGTCTACAATGGCCGAATATGTAGATGAGTGGGCTGCTAAAGGTCAAAAAAACATGTTTGGACAGACTGTAAAAGTTGTCGAAATGCAATCTGAAGCTGGTGCAGCTGGTGCCGTACACGGTTCTCTACAAACAGGTGCCCTTACATCTACATTTACTGCATCACAGGGTCTACTTCTTATGATTCCTAACATGTATAAAATTGCAGGTGAGCTTCTTCCATGCGTTTTCCACGTATCTGCTCGTGCTCTTGCTGCACAAGCTCTATCAATCTTTGGCGACCACTCAGATGTTATGTCTACTCGTCAAACAGGTTTTGCTATGCTTATGGCTGGTAGTGTTCAGCAAGTTATGGACCTTTCTGCTGTATCACATCTTACATCTATCAAATCACGTGTACCATTTATGAACATCTTCGATGGTTTCCGTACTTCACACGAGATTCAAAAAATCGAGATGTTAGAGACTGAAGATTTAGCTCACTTAGTAGATAGTGAGGCGTTAGCGACTTTCCGCAAAAATGCGCTTAACCCTGCCTCTCCTGTAACTCGTGGTACTGCTCAAAATCCTGATATTTACTTCCAAACTCGTGAAGCTGCTAATAAATTCTATGATGCAATTCCTGATATGATTGCTGAGTATATGGACGAAATTTCGGCTATCACTGGTCGTAAATATGCTCCATTTACATACTATGGTGCTGAGGATGCCGACAATATTATCGTTGCAATGGGTTCTATCACAGAAACTATCATCGAAACTATCGACTACCTAAACGCTAAAGGTGCAAAAGTTGGTTTAGTATCTGTACACCTTTACCGTCCATTCTCTGTAAAACACATGATGGCTGTAGTTCCATCTACTGTTAAAAGAATCTGCGTACTTGACCGTACAAAAGAGCCGGGTGCTAATGGTGAGCCACTTTACTTAGATATAAAAGAGGCATTCTACGGCAAAGAAAATGCTCCACTTATTATCGGTGGTCGTTATGGTCTTTCTTCAAAAGATACTACTCCTGCTATGATGGTATCGGTTTACGAAAACTTAGCTCAAAACGAGCCTAAAAACCAATTTACTGTTGGTATCGTAGATGATGTTACTTTCAAATCGCTTCCTATGGGTGCTGAGCTTAACCTTGACCACGAAGGTCTTTTTGAGGCTCGTTTTATTGGTCTTGGTGCTGATGGTACTGTAGGTGCAAACAAAAATTCTATCAAAATCATTGGTGGTGCAACCGACAAATATTGCCAAGCATATTTCTCTTACGACTCTAAAAAATCGGGTGGTTATACATCATCTCACCTTCGTTTTGGTGATCATCCAATCCGTTCTCCATATCTTGTAACAACTCCAAATTTTGTTGCTTGTCACGTTCCATCATACCTAGGTAAATACGATCTTCTTAAAGGTCTACGTGATGGTGGCACTTTCCTTCTTAACAGTAACTGGGATGCTGAGACTACAAAATCACACCTACCTGCTGATATGAAGAAATATATGGCTGAGCACAACATCAACTTCTACATTATCAACGCTACAAAAATCGCTACAGAGTTAGGTCTTGGTAGCCGCACAAACACTATTATGCAAAGTGCGTTCTTCAAAGTTGCTGAGGTAATTCCTTACACTCAAGCTGTTGAAGAGATGAAAAAAGCTATCTACAAATCGTATGGTGCTAAAGGTGAAGATATTGTAAACAAAAACTATGCTGCTGTTGAGCGTGGTAGTGATGTTGAGAAAGTTGAGATTCCATCTGAGTGGGCTTCTATCGAGGTTCCTGCTAAAGAGGTTGACGCAACTCTTCCAGATTTTATCGCAAAAATCGTTAATCCTATCAACTCTCTTGAGGGCGACAACCTAACAGTTGCTGACTTCAACGGTAGAGAAGATGGTACTTGGGATGCAGGTACTTCAAAATTTGAAAAACGTGGTATCGCTGCATTTGTTCCTGAGTGGATTGGTGATAACTGTATTCAATGTAACCAATGTGCTTATGTTTGTCCTCACGCTGCAATTCGTCCTTTCCTTCTAACAGAAGAGGAGGTTGCTAACGCTCCAGAGGGTACAGTTGCTGTAGATGGTAAAGGTCCAATTAAAGAGTACAAATTCAAAATGCAAGTTAGCCCTTACGACTGTACAGGTTGTGGTAACTGTGCTAACATCTGTCCAGCTAAAGAGAAAGCTCTTGTAATGAAACCTCTTGAATCTCAATTAGACAATAATGAGGCTGCTCGTTGGACTTATATGCACGAGACAGTTGGCTATAAAGATACAGTTGTTGAGAAAAACAAAAATGTCAAAAACAGCCAATTTGCACAACCTCTATTTGAGTTCTCTGGTGCGTGTGCTGGTTGTGGTGAAACTCCATATATCAAAGCTATCACTCAACTATTTGGCGACAGCATGATGATTGCTAATGCTACAGGTTGTTCTTCAATCTATGGTGGTAGTGCTCCTTCAACTCCTTACTGTACAAACTCTAACGGTGAAGGTCCAGCTTGGGCTAACTCACTATTCGAAGATAATGCTGAGTTTGGTCTTGGTATGAAATTCGGTGTTGAAAGTATGCGTGATCGTCTTGAAGATGTTATGACTACAGCTATTGCTTCATGTCCTACTTGCTCTGACGAAACTAAAGCTGCAATGCAAGCTTGGATTGATACTCGCAATGAGCTTGCTGCTAACAAAACTGCTTCTGCTGCGCTTCTTGCTCTTGCAGAAAAATGTTCTTGCGATGCTTGCAAACAAATCGTTGAGCTTAAAGGTTTCTTAGCTCGTCGCTCTCAATGGATTTTTGGTGGTGACGGTTGGGCTTACGATATCGGATATGGTGGTCTTGACCACGTTATCGCTTCTGGTCAAAACGTTAATATCCTTGTAATGGATACAGAGGTTTACTCAAATACTGGTGGTCAATCTTCAAAATCTACTCCTATCGGTGCAGTTGCTAAATTTGCTGCTTCTGGTAAAAGAGTACGTAAAAAAGACCTTGGCGCAATGGCTATGACTTATGGCTACGCTTACGTTGCTCAAGTGGCAATGGGTGCAAACCATAACCAATATCTACAAGTAATTAAAGAGGCTGAGGCATTCGATGGTCCATCTCTAATTATTGCTTACGCTCCATGTATCAATCACGGTATTAAGGGTGGTATGGGACAATCTCAAATCACTGAGAAAAAAGCTGTTGAGTGTGGTTACTGGCACCTATGGAGATATAATCCATCTCTAATAGAAGAGGGTAAAAACCCATTCTCTCTTGATTCTAAAGATCCAGATTGGACTAAATTCCAAAGCTTTATCTTAAACGAAGTACGTTACACATCTCTTAAAAAAGCATTCCCAGCTGAGGCAAGCGAGCTATTCGCAGCTTCTGAGGTGAACGCTAAATGGAGATACAACACTTACCGTCGTTTTGCTGCTATGGCTTATGGTGAGTAATTTAATTCATAATACATAATTCATAATGCATAATTTTAGGTGGTTTCTTTTTAGGAACCACCTTTTTTGTAATTTATATTTAGAACTCCTCTTTAAAAATTAGGGCTCATTCTCAAAATATGTTGTCATTAATTAAAATTTATAGCTCAGCGGTAGAGACGTAGCCCTGCTACGTCTGTAACACAAATCGTTATGTTTTTAAAAAAAAGGGTTTAAAACAATTTGGTGTGTTGTTTTCAGACGTAGCAGGGCTACATCTCTACCTACGCAGTTATGTTTAAAAAAAAGGGGTTTGAAAACGATTCGGTGTGTTGGCGACTCAGCAGTAGAGACGTAGCCCTGCTACGTCTGTAATATAACAGCACTAGGTTATTGTTTTTAGGCAAATTCGCTGGATTTTTAACGCTAGAGCCGAAGCTCTTAACTCAAAAATTAAAGATTTTAGACATCGTCTTAGAGGTGTTAAATATATAACGTTTTTCTTTTATCGAATTGAAAAATTGCTTGTTTAAGGGGGGCAACAGATTTTGAAAATGAGCTAAAATTAGCAGACTTTAAAAAAATAAACTATATTTGTATTGCGTTATGATAGTAATTAAGTAGTGTAAAACAATTATTGCCATATTCTTAATAGCACTCTTGGAGCGATATTTTTCACTATTAAATCTCAATATAGAACCACTATATTTTCGATTCAATAGCAAAAAATCTCATCTCCAATAGCACTATTAAAAATACACCAATAATTATTTTACCCTACTTACTAATAAATATTTTTATCTTTATTAGTATAACTTACATAAGCATAAATTTTAGAAACCCATAAATTTTAAAAACTATGAAAAAATTATTAACACTTGTTATTGCTTTAATTACAACTGTATCAATTGCTTCGGCACAAACTTTTGGAAAAGGTGACAATGTACTATCTGCAACAGTAGGTGTAGGTAGCGATTACGGTATTCCTGTAACCCTTGGTTACGAGAGAGGTGTTTACGACATAAATAGCGATATGGCTATTGGTGTTGGAGGTCTTATTGGCTTTGGTGCTGAAAAAGAGTCGGGCGTAAGTTGTAAAAATTTTCTACTTGGAGCAGCTGCCAACTACCACTTTACTGGTGTTAACAATCTTGACCTTATGGGAGGTTTAATTCTTGGAATTAACTCTGCTTCTGCAAAAACTGATGGTGTTTCGGTTTCAGATAGCGACCTATTATTAGGTTTAAATGTTGGTGCTCGCTACTATTTCTCAGATGCTTTTGGTGTACAAGCATCACTTGGTTTTGGAGTTAGTACTCTAGGACTTGGTGTTTGTTATAAATTTTAATAACAAAAAACGTACAGACTTTGTACGCAACGTGTAAATCAGGCAGAATATCAAATAAAATAGATTTTTTGATATTCTGCTTTTTAATTTCACAAAAAATATATAAAATTTGTTCATTTACAATATTTTATATATCTTTGCGCCGCCTAAGGACGTGATTCTTAGGATAAAGAGGCTTTTTAAAGATTTTTAAGGGTAGTTTTAGGCTATTTTTAAGATTTTTAACAAACTTCTATAATGTTTAATTTTTTAAATTAGGTGGGCTTTTTTTAGCTAAAATAGGCTAGTAGTGCCACTTAAGGGAACTTTTAAAATCTGGCTTTCGGAGCTTTCCCGTTTTAAGGCTTTATATTTGAATTTTGCAAATAAGGGAGGTAGAGCCACTACAGCCCATATTTGAAAAATCCAAATCTAAAACCCTAAAACAAAAAATCTCTCAAAATCCAGAATTTAAAACTCCCCTTAAACCATTATTTCTTATGTCAGAAGTAAATGAAAAAGAGATGGTAAACGCATCTCAACCAATTGAATCGTTCGATTGGAACGCATTTGAAAACGAACTATCACTTTACGGTGGTAAAACAAAAGAAGAAATCTCTGGTCAATATGACGAGACTCTTTCAAACATTCAATCAGGTGAAGTACTTGAAGGTACAGTTATCTCTGTTAACAAACGTGAGGTTGTTGTAAACATTGGTTACAAATCTGAAGGTGTTATCGCAGTTAGCGAATTTCGTTACAACCCTGAACTTGCAGTAGGTGAAAAGGTTGAAGTTTACGTTGAAAGCGCAGAAGATAAAAGAGGTCAGCTTATCCTTTCACACAAAAAAGCTCGTCAGCTACGTTCTTGGGATCGTGTTAACGCAGCCCTTGAAAATGACGAAATCATCAAAGGTTTTGTTAAGTGCCGCACTAAAGGTGGTATGATTGTAGACGTATTTGGTATCGAGGCGTTTCTTCCAGGTTCTCAAATCGATGTTAAACCTATCCGTGACTACGACGTATATGTTAACAAAACTATGGAATTTAAAGTTGTTAAAATCAACCAAGAGTTCCGCAACGTTGTTGTTTCTCACAAAGCTCTTATCGAGGCTGAACTTGAACAGCAGAAAAAAGATATTATCTCTAAACTTGAGAAAGGTCAAGTTCTTGAGGGTATCGTTAAAAACATCACATCTTACGGTGTATTTATCGACCTTGGCGGTGTAGATGGTCTTATCCACATCACTGACCTTTCTTGGGGTCGTGTAAACCACCCAGAAGAGGTTGTAACACTTGATCAAAAAATCAATGTTGTTATCCTTGATTTTGATGATGCTAAAAAACGTATCGCTTTAGGTCTTAAACAACTTGCTCCTCATCCATGGGATGCACTTTCTGAAGATCTTAAAGTTGGTGATACTGTTAAAGGTAAAGTTGTTGTTATCGCTGATTACGGTGCATTTATCGAAATCGCTCCGGGCGTTGAAGGTCTTATCCACGTAAGCGAAATGTCTTGGTCGCAACACCTACGTAGTGCACAAGAGTTTATGAAAGTTGGTGACGAAATCGATGCTGTAATCCTTACACTTGATCGCAACGAGCGCAAAATGTCGCTTGGTATCAAACAACTAGCTAACGATCCTTGGGCTGAAATCGAAACTAAATTTGGTGTTGGTACAAAACACTCTGCAAAAGTTCGCAACTTCACTAACTTTGGTGTTTTTGTTGAAATCGAAGAGGGTGTTGATGGTTTAATCCACATTTCTGATCTTTCTTGGACTAAAAAAATCAAACATCCAGCTGAATTTACAGCTAAAGGTGCTGATATAGATGTAGTAGTTCTTGAAATTGACAAAGAAAACCGTCGTTTAAGCCTTGGTCACAAACAACTTGAAGATAATCCTTGGGATAACTTCGAAACTGTTTTCACTGTAGATTCTATGCACGAAGCAACTGTTAGTGAAATCAACGATAAAGGTTTTGTTGTAACTTTAGAGTATGGTGTTGAAGGTTTTGTACCTGCAAAACAACTTTCTAAAAATACTCCAGCTCCAGCAGTTGGTGACAAACTAGAGCTACGTATCATTGAGTTCCAAAAAGCTACAAAACGTATCACTCTTTCTAATATCAAAGCTTCTGAAGCTCCAGCTAGAAAAGAGGCTCCAGCTGCAAAACCAGCTTCATCTAACGAAGAGCAATCAACTCAAAAAGCGGTTAAAAAACTGAATGCTTCAGTTGAAAAAACTACTCTAGGTGATATCGAAGCTCTTGCAGAACTTAAAGCACAACTAGAAGGTAAATAGTATTTTTGATTCTATCAAAAACTAAATACATTATTTGGCTCTCCATTTGGGGAGCCTTTTTTGTTGGTAAATTCCAAACTTTGACTATCAAATTACGCACCCAGCAGTAGAGACGTAGCCCTGCTACTTCTAAAGAACAACCCCGAATTGTTTTCTAAAAACCTTTTAAAAAACAATTCGGGGTTATTTTACAGACGTAGCAGGGCTACGTCTCTATGACTGAGCTTATAATATCACACATTACGAATTGCGCATTACGCATTACGAATTAAATTAAAGTCTCTTACGAAGCTCTTCGCCCTCTTTCTCGAAACCTGGTTTGCCAAGAAGAGCAAACATATTTTTCTTGTAAGCCTCAACGCCTGGTTGGTCGAATGGGTTTACTTCAAGAGCATAACCACTCATTCCACAAGCTTTTTCGAAGAAGTAAAGAAGCGCACCGATATGCTCAGCATCGATTTTCTCGATAGAAACAGAGATATTTGGCACACCACCATCAACGTGAGCTAACATTACACCTGCTTGTGCCGATTGGTTAACCTCTGTAAGCGATTTACCTGCTAGGAAGTTAAGACCGTCAAGGTTGTCGTCGTTAGCTTTAATAGTAAAGCTGTTTGTTGGTTTCTCAACTGTGATAACTGTTTCGAAAAGGTTGCGCATACCCTCTTGGATATATTGACCCATTGAGTGTAGGTCGGCAGTGTAAGTTACACTTGCAGGGAAAATACCTTTACCCTCTTTACCTTCACTTTCACCGTAAAGTTGTTTCCACCACTCATTAATATTTTGAAGTTTTGGTTCATAAGAGGCAAGAATTTCGATAGTTTTACCGCTTTGGTAAAGAGCAGTACGAGCAGCAGCATATTGAGCAGAGATGTTATCTTCGAATTTTACAGAAGCATCTGTAGCTTGCTCCATTTGAGTAGCACCCGAAACTAAAGCACGAACATCAACGCCAGCAACAGCAAGAGGAAGTAGACCTACAGGTGTAAGAACTGAAAAACGACCACCAACATTATCAGGAATTACGAAAGTAGTGTAACCCTCAGTGTTAGCAAGTGTACGAAGTGCACCACGTGAAGCGTCAGTAACAGCTACGATACGTGAAGCAGCATCGGCTTTACCATAACGAGCTTCGATTTCCTCTTTAATGATACGGAAAGCGATAGCAGGCTCAGTAGTAGTACCCGATTTAGAGATAATTACTGCACCAAGTTCGTAGTTTTTCGAAACCTCCATAAGTTCGTAGATATAATCTTCGCTAATATTTTGACCAGCGAACACTACGATAGGGTTTGTACGCTCTTTTTGAAGAGTGTCGAAGTTGTTAGAAAGCGCATCAAGTACCGCTTTAGCTCCAAGATAAGAGCCACCAATACCGATAACGATTACTAGCTCAGCTTTAGAACGAAGAGTTGCAGCAGCAGCCTCAATATCGTTAAGATGGTCGGCAGTTATAGAAGATGGAAGGTTAACCCAACCTAAAAAGTCGTTACCTTTACCCTCACCTGTGTGAAGTAGAGTGTTATACTCCTCCATTTTTGGTGCCATTGCGGCAATAGTCTCTTTAGAGACAAAGTTTTCAACTTTAGCAGAAGAAAATTTTACTAATGATGACATAATTAATATAATTTATTGGTTAATTTTTTAAATTCTATTCTTACGGAAGCACGTTTATACAATATACGATAAACAGCATCTACAATAGGTAAATCTATCGATTTTTCTCTACAAATCTGCTCGATACAGTCGGCAGCACGATACCCCTCGGCAACCATAGACATCTCCATCTGCGCACTTTTCACCGAATAACCCTTACCAATCATCACCCCAAAGGTGCGGTTGCGGCTAAACTGCGAGTAGCAGGTCACTAGTAGGTCGCCAAGATATGCCGAGCAGCTAGTATTGCGCTCATAAGGGTAGGATTTATCTAAAAATTGGTTGATTTCGTTGGCGGCATTGGCAATTAATACCGACATAAAATTATCGCCAAAACCAACACCTACAGCCATACCAACAGCTATTGCATAGATGTTTTTCATTACTGCTCCATACTCTGCTCCGTAAATATCGGTCAACAGATTTATTTTGATGTAGCTACATCTGAATTTTGAGGCAAGAAGCTCACAATTATCATTATTTGTAGTTACAATATTAAGGTATGATAATCTTTCAAGTGCCACCTCCTCAGCGTGACAAGGACCTGTAATCACCCCAATCTGGCTAAAAGGAAGATTAAAGTGACTATTTACATATTCTGCAATTGTAAGTAGACCATCTGGGATAATTCCTTTGATTGCAGAGATAATAAATTTGTCGTCGAGCGAGATGGTTAGCTTTTCGAGCGTTTGAACAAGATATGCTGATGGAGTTGCAAGCACAATTATATCAGCACTACCAATAATAGTGTTAATATCGCTGTCAATAACTAGCTTGTCGGTGTCGAACTCCACCGAACTTAAATATTTGGGGTTGTTGGAGTAGTCGGCAATGTGGTCGGCAACCTCACTATTTGTGATGTGCCAAAACACCTCATTTTCGTTCTCCAAAAGTATCTTTATTAGTGCTGTAGCCCAGCTACCGTAGCCGATAACTGCACATTTTGCATCCTTATTTATTATAAAAGCCATGATTCAATTATAAATTATGAATTATGAATTATGAATTATGAATTATGAATTAAATACGGTGTTCATTATTTCTACTATCAAGTCGAACAGCAATAAATAGTAGTATTGTAAACGACATTAACGATGAGCCGCCGTAGCTAAAAAATGGTAGTGGAATACCGATAACAGGCATAAGCCCGATGGTCATACCCACATTGATAACCACATGAAATAGTAAAACTGAGGCGACAAAATAGCAGTAGACCCGATTGAAACCCTCTCGCTGATTATCACCCATTCGCATTAATCGTAAAATAAGTATTAAAAATAGCACTACAATAACTGTAGAACCTATAAATCCCCACTCTTCACCGACTGTACAGAAGATAAAGTCGGTACTCTGCTCTGGCACAAAGTCGTATTTTGTCTGAGTGCCATTAAGGTATCCTTTTCCAAAGAATCCACCCGAACCGATAGCAATTTTCGACTGATTTACGTTATAACCCCATCCACGAGTGTCGTTTTCAAGCCCTAAAGTATCTAAAATACGCTTTTGTTGATGTACTTTCATTACGTTGTTAAAGACGTAATCTACCGAGAAAACTATAAATGCAGAGGCAAAAAAGAGGGTTATATAGCCAATAATCTCTCGCCTACCCATTTTTAACGATTCAACGATTAAAAATGGAGAAATTAGAGCAATAGACATAAGTAAAGTAAACTCAAGAGCAATAGCGTTTTTAAAAAATATTTCACAAACCACATTTACTACCACCCAAACAAGCAAAATAGAGGCAAAAACCGATAATTTTTTGAGCCATTCTCCATTTTTCATCCCTTCCATAGCTATTAACACCATTAGAAGAATAGCCAAAATTATCCAGCTTTCTAATAAAAATGAGGCTATAAAGAGCGAAATTACCACTATAAGTACCATATAAACCCATGAGTAGAACCCCTCACGGTAGAACATCAACATAAATGAGCCATAGACAAGTGCCGAACCAGTGTCGTTTTGAGCAACGATAATAAGAGCAGGAAGCATTGCAATACCAAACACTGTCACAATATCTTTCATTCTCTTAATATTGAAGTTGTAGGAGCCTATGTATCGAGCAAGTGCCAAACCTGTCGTAAACTTCGCAAATTCGGAGGGTTGGAGCCTAAAAGAGCCAATCTGAAACCACGACCGAGCACCGTTTACCTCTGTACCAAATATTAGTACTGCCACAAGCGTGAGCATCGTCAGTGCGTAGAGTATGTAGGCGGAGTTGAAGATATATCTATCATCGATAAGCAAAATTGAGAGCGCAATAACCGACGAAACACCAATCCATACCATCTGCGCACCGTGTTGATACTTAATAGTAAAAAACTCAGAGTGCTCAGGGTTATATACCGCTGCAAAGATTGTAATTAACCCGGCAAACACCAGAGCGAAATAGATTAGAACCACTGTCCAATCTACTCCGCCAAATATTTTTGTCTCGTTATCTTTATATCTTGCTGCCATTAATTTTTAATTCATAATTCATAATTCATAATTGAGCATTGCTAATTACGCATTACGCATTGAGCATTATTAATTTTTATAATAAACTTCCATTGCTTTAATCTGCTCCATAAGAGCAGTACTTTGAACCTCACCTGTAAGGTATTTTTCCAAAATTAGCTTAGTGATTGGTAAGGCTATTGTTGCTCCAAATCCACCATTTTCGACATAAGCCGAAATTGCAATTTTTGGATTATCTTTTGGGGCAAAAGCTGCAAAAGTGGAGTGGTCACGACCGCTATTTTGAGCTGTTCCTGTCTTTCCACACACATCTTGACCGGGGATAGCACATCGTACCGCTGTACCCGATACATTCACCGCTTTCCACATCGCCTCTACAACAGGGTCGTAATGTTTGTGGTCGATAGAGGTGTAGTGCTTCTCGTAGAATCTATCATCCAGCTTACCATCCTCCCCAATCTTTTTAATTATATGAGGAACGTAGTAATATCCTTTGTTTGCTATTGATGAGATAAAGTTTACAAGTTGCAAAGGTGTAACCCCAATCTCACCCTGCCCAATAGAGTTTGAAATAATAGTGTAGGCGTTCCACCTACCATTATATATCTGGTCGTATCGCTCAGCAGTGGGAATATAGCCATTTAACTCCCCGATAAAGTCGGAATCAAGCTTTCTACCAAAACCCATCGAGAGCAGATGGTCACGCCATGAGGTGAAAGCCTCACCAATATTCTCGTATTTCGAATTTTCAAGTATTCGCTTATAAACATGGCAGTAATAGGCGTTACACGAGGTTTGAATAGAGTAGCTAAAGTCGGTATCTGGAGCGTGGCTATGACATCCAAGCTTTCGGCTACCATACGAAAAGCCGTTGTAACATGTAAAGTGGCTTTCGGTTGTGATAACCTCCTCTTGAAGTCCAATCAGTGCATTTGCTAATTTAAAAGTGGAGCCAGGAGGGTAGGGCGACATAACAGCACGATTAAACATCGGTTTGCCCTTGTCGGTAAGAAGTTTTGAGAAGTTTTTCGAACGGCTTCTACCAATCAAATCATCTGGATTGTAGGTTGGCGAGCTTACCATCATAAGTATTTCGCCTGTTTGAGGTTCGATAGCAAGTATTGAGCCTCGTTTACCCTGCATAAGCTCTTCGCCTAGCTTTTGAATCTCCCAATCTATGGTCGATACTAGCGACTCTCCCGAAACAGGAAGAGTGTCGAGAAGCCCATCACGATATGAGCCTTGCGGCATTCCATGTACGTCGACAAGCTCCATACGTGTTCCTTTTTTGCCCCTTAACTCCTTTTCATAGGCACGTTCAATACCTATCATACCAGCATAGTCGCCAGCACGGTAGTAGTTATCGTTTTCAATCATCGACTGATTAACCTCACTAATATAACCTAAGATATTTCCAGCTGTATGGAATGGATATGAGCGGATTGTGCGGTATTGGGTAAAAAAACCGGGGAAAGTGTATTCGTCTAGTCGCATTTTTATCTCTTTGGGCATCTGTTTAAAGAGCACCGAAGGGCTACGATATGAGTACCGTTTTGCTTTTGCAATTCCACTGACAATATCTTCTTTCGAAACCTCTAAAATCGAGGCTAGTTTAAGGGTGTCAAAACTTACAATATCGATTGGAACAACCATAATATCATAAGCCTCACGACTTTGTGCAAGATATTCGCCATTTCGGTCGAAAATCTCACCTCGAAGTGGATAATCTACCATTTTGCGTATAGCATTTGCCGACGCACCTAGCTTATAGCTATCGTCGACAACCTGTAGGAAGAATAATTTTGTGATAATCATTCCACCTATAAGCATTACTATTATTCTAATTAAAAAATTGCGATTACCTCCCACTTGTCTCGTTTAGTTTGATTCCTTTGTAAGGAATTAGATGTAACATATAGATAAAAAGCAGCGAAACTATCGACGAAGATATAATTCTAATTGCTGTATATATTATATCGACCATAGATAAAGATTCGAGCGTAAAGATAATACAATTTTGAATAAATGCTATCACCGATATAAATATTAAAACTCTATTTAGTCCCAGTCTCTCCGATGTAATAACGCCACGTTTTGTATTCTCCTTTTTACCAAGAAATAGCACCACTAGTGGACTACGAACAAAGCCTACAAAGGTGAGTGCAATGGTGTTAATCCCTGCCGAACCTGTCATAAAATCGAACGAAATACCTAGTAGTGCTGAAAGTAGTAGCACTAAATATCTCGAAAGCTCCAGAGGCAAAAGCATAACAAAAAGCAGCAGAATATTGGCATTTGCAAAAGTTCCGATATGGATATAATTGAAAATCAATATTTGCGCTAAAAGTGTCGCTATAAAAAGGACAAAGTATTCTAAAAAACGTACCATAATTAATGCATAATTCATAATGCATAATTCATAATTTTCAATGCTTAATTAACTACTTTTAATTATGCATTATGAATTACGAATTATGAATTATTTTCTTCCAACTCCGTGCGCTCATCGTAATCCTTATTGCGGATTGCTACAACGTCGGTAAGTTTGCTCATATTAATAAATAAACTAATTATTGCTCTATAACCTAGCACTCCCACCTGCTTAAACTCCTTAACTGTACCAATCTTAACTCCCTCAGGAAAACGTGTCGAGAATTGAGTGGTTACTATGGTGTCGCCAATGGCTATATTTGCATATTTTGGAATCTCTTCGAGGATAACTTCCCTAGTCGAAACTCCATCCCAGCTAATTGAACCAAAATAACTATCTTTTAAATCTCGACCACTTGTTTTGAAGTCTCGATTTAGAAGTGATAGAGCGACAGAGTAGTTTTCGCTACACTCCACAATATAACCCACCACCATATTATTTTGGATAAGAGCCATATCGCTTTGCAGACCATCTTTTAACCCTTTAGAGAGAGTTATAAAGTTGCGCTGCGACGATATCGAGTTGCGTACAACGTCTACATTATGAAAAGAGTATATCTTCTCATCTACCTCAGCACACTTTACAGTTATACCCATAGAGTCACGAAAAGTAGAGGCGTAAAACATCGTATCAAGCCCTGTACGCTCCTTAAAAAGCGAGTCGATAAGCACTCTATTTATCGCTCTATACCCCTCAATTTCATCGTTTAGACGAGAAATTTCGGCGTAAAGCTCACGGTTCTCCTTAACTATGTCGATATGTTTACTCCCTCTATTAATGATGCCCGAAACGCCTCTGACCATAAAATCAGAGGCGTCTATAAGCTTTGCATTTGTATAAATAGAGCTTTGACTATAGTAAAATATAGCACAACCCTCAATCAATACAAACAACAAGAAGAGGTGTATTTTCTTAAAAAGAAGGAAAAATCTATTCACCTTAATATAGATTCTAAATTAATAATGAATAATTTATAATTAATCATTAACCATTAATATTATCGCATTAAGAAAGAGAAGCGGTCGCAATTTTTAAGAGCGATGCCTGTACCACGAGCAACTGCACGAAGTGGATCTTCCGAAACGATACATTTGATTTTTGTCTTTTCTGTAAAACGCTCAGCAATACCTTTGATAAGCGCACCACCACCTGCAATGTAGATACCATTACGTACAATATCGTTGTAAAGCTCTGGTGGAGTCTTTTCAAGAACTTTAAGAATTGCTGCATCAACTTTCGCTAGTGAGCGGTCGAGAGCATAAGCAATCTCTTGGTATGATACAGGCACAACATGAGGACGAGAGTCGATAATACTGTGACCAATCACTGTAAAATCTTCTGGTGCATCTTCAAGATTTGTAACTGCCGAACCAACTGCGATTTTAATCTCTTCAGCTGTACGCTCACCAATCTTGATGTTGTGTTGCTGTTTCATATATGTTTGAATATCTTCGGTAAACACGTCACCTGCAACATTCACACTCTCATTACAAACAATACCACCCAATGAAATAACTGCAATCTCAGAGGTACCACCCCCAATATCGATAACCATGTGACCCTCTGGAAGCTCTACATCTAATCCGATACCTAGTGCCGCAGCCATTGGTTCGTAGATAAGATATACATCACGACCGCCAGCGTGCTCAGCAGAGTCACGTACTGCACGAATCTCAACATTTGTAGAACCCGATGGAATACAGATTACCATTTTTAGTGATTGAGCAAAAATTCCGCTCGATTTTGTCTTTTTAATCATTCCACGAATCATTATCTCGGCAGCGTTAAAGTCGGCAATAACGCCATCTCTAAGTGGACGAACAGTAATGATATTGGAGTGAGTTTTTCCGTGCATTTGGCGAGCTTTTTCGCCAATTGCCATCACTTTTCCAGTACGGTGGTCTAAAGCCACGATACTTGGCTCATCTACAACGATTTTGTCGTTGTGGATGATAAGTGTATTAGCTGTACCTAAGTCGATAGCTAACTCTTGGGTAAAAAATGAAAATAGTCCCATATCTTCTTCCTATAATATTAACGGGGAGTTCATGCCAATAAAGGTTTGAAAAACCTTCTTCCGCTTTTTGCGAGCGGAGCGAAGCCGTGAGTGGAAACGAACGATTTTTGCCAGCCCTTTGGGCGTGCTTTTTCTAAAAAAGCATTATCAAAAGTTATTTTTATAACTCGAGTTGCAAAAATAGCTCAAAATAGCTCAAAAATTTCAAACCTTTATTTGCATAGTTCCCTAATGTTTGAAGTGGCGCATACCACTAAATACCATCGCCATATCGTTAGCATCGCAATATTCGATACTTTCGTTATCACGAATCGAACCACCTGGTTGGATAATTGTGTCGACACCCTCAGCGTGTGCCATTTCAACACAGTCTGCAAAAGGGAAGAAAGCGTCAGAAGCCATACAAGCACCCTCTAGCTCAAAATCAAACGATTTTGCCTTTTCGATTGCTTGGTTAAGAGCATCTACACGTGAAGTTTGACCAATACCGCTACTTAAAAGAGTTTTGTCTTTAGCAAATACGATAGCGTTGCTTTTCGAGTGCTTAACGATGATGTTTGCAAAGATTAAATCTTCTAACTTCTCAGAGCTAACCTCTTTTTTAGTGACAACTTTAATCTCACTATCACGACCACCAACTTTTGAGTCACGCTCTTGACAAGCGATACCACCCAACATTGAACGGTAGTTGTATTGAGGAGCTACACTCTCTTTTTGGATAAGGATAATGCGGTTTTTCTTAGTTTTCAACACCTCTAATGCCTCGTCAGTATATGATGGGGCAAGGATAACTTCGAAGAATAGCTTGTTAATCTCCTCCGCAGTAGCTTTGTTGATTTCGCCATTTGCAATAAGCACACCACCAAATGCAGAAACAGGGTCGCAAGCAAGTGCGCTAATCCACGCCTCTAAAATTGTAGAGCGAGAGGCAACACCACAAGCGTTATTGTGTTTTAGGATTGCAAATGTAGGCTCTGAGAACTCAGAGATAAGATTGATAGCAGCATCAATATCCAACATATTGTTGTAGGAAATTTCTTTACCCCAAATTTTGTCGAATAGCGATGAAAGATTGCCATAATATGCAGCGTTTTGGTGAGGATTTTCACCATAGCGAAGCGCATTTTTACCATTATATGAAAGGCGTAGAGAATCTATACCCTCTGTTTGGTTGAAATAGTTGAAAATTGCACTATCGTAGTGAGAACTAACAGCAAACGCTTTAGCAGCGAATTTGCGACGCTCCTCAATAGATGTAGCACAATCACCCTCAGTTGCAACTTTTAGTAAATCTGGATATTGCTCTACAGAGGCAACAATAACTACATCTTTAAAGTTTTTGGCAGCAGCACGAATTAGAGAGATACCACCTATATCGATTTTCTCGATAATAGCCTGCTCCTCAGCTCCGCTTTTTACTGTCTCTTCGAAAGGGTATAAATCTACGATTACAAGGTCGATTTCTGGAATTTCATATTCTGTAAGCTGCTCTAAATCGGTTGGATTTTCACGACGTGCTAAGATACCACCAAATACTTTTGGGTGAAGAGTTTTAACACGACCACCTAAGATTGATGGGTAAGTTGTAAGGCTCTCAACAGCGATTGCGCTGTGTCCAAGACTCTCAATAAACGAAAGAGTACCACCTGTAGAGTAGATAGTTACATCATTTGCAACTAGGGCATCTACAATTTTATCTAATCCATCTTTGTAAAATACCGAAATTAAAGCACTTTTAATCTTTTTCATATATAATTTTTCTATTTTTTATTATCTCAAAAACCAAACACAACCCATAATTACGAATTATGAATTACGAATTAACTAAAACGGTTCATTAAGGCCACCACCATTAAAATCGCCCTCATCTACAGGAGGGGCAAAGTTGGTAGGAGCAGCATTGATTCCACGATCAACTCTCCATGCTTGAGCTGTTGTAAACCATCTACCGTTAGATTCACGTGATACAACATCAAACGATGCTTTTACTCTTTCGCCAACTGTTAGTGAGCTAAGTTGTGATGTTTTGTCACCCCAAAACGATAGAGCGAGCTTGTTTGTATACTCACCAGAGCTATATTCGATTACCATCTCTTGTCTAACCCAAGTTCCACGAGGTGATTGCCCTGTTACTTGAGGCAATATTGCGTATACGGTTCCTTCAATTTCCATTTTTCTATATCTAAATTTAATTTTTAATCATATTCTGTAGCTAAAAGTCTATTTTTTAGCATTTTACAGATAAAATAGTCAATTAACAATATTTTTAACATACAAAAGTACAGTTTTTTATGATTAATTGCAAAACCTTTTCTACATATTTTCATAATTTTAAAAAAGTTACACTTCTTATTGCAAAATTTCATATTGGAAAATATAATCTAAAACCGTAATTTTTTTAGCTCTTAACAATAAAATATGATGAAATGATGTAATTGTAAATAAATGAATGATTAATTCAATAATTTTATTAAATTTGCGTTTTATTAGAGGTTCGAGAATAAATGTAAATTTTTTTTTTAAAAAATATGGATAAAAATTTTAATCCAAACGACCTATCGGTCGTTAATGGTAACTATTTTGCACTTCCTTTTTCGGCTCAGGAGTGTGAATTAGTGATAGTTTCAGTGGCATGGGATGTTACTGTATCTTATCGTGAGGGAACAGCATCAGGACCTGCTGCGATTATCGATGCTTCGGCGCAAGTCGACCTATACGATATTTACAATCCTAACGGTTATAAAAAAGGAATAGGAACGGTAGAGATAAACCCCGAAATAGAGGCAAAAAGCTCTCAGCTTAGAGCCGATGCAGTGGAGGTAATTGAGCTTCTTTCAGAGGGTTGTGATAAAAATAATAATAAGGTGGTAGAGCTTACCCAAAAGGTAAACCAAGGCTCTGAATATATGAACGAATATGTCTATCAAACCACCAAAAAGTGGCTCGATATGGGCAAAAAAGTCGCTCTTGTCGGGGGCGATCACTCAACCCCTTTTGGCTACATTAAGGCACTATCTGAAAGAGAGGGTGAGATAGCAATTTTGCATATCGATGCTCATGCAGATTTGCGTGAGGCTTACGAGGGTTTTGAGTATTCGCACGCTTCGATAATGTATAATGTTATCGACAAAATTGAGGGTGTAAATTCGCTTGTGCAGGTGGGAATTAGAGATTTTTGTGATGACGAAATGGCGATTATAGAAAATAATCCTAAAATTTCAACCTTCTTTGATTCACATCTTAGCGACCGCCAATTTATGGGTGATAATTGGGATTCTATTTGTCGAGATATAGTGCATAAACTTAAAGGAAAAAAAGTTTATATAAGTTTCGATATTGATGGCTTATCGCCTGATAATTGCCCTTCGACTGGTACTCCTGTTCCCGGGGGATTGTCGTATATGCAGGCTATATATCTGATAAATATGATAACTCAGATGGGTAAAACCATTGTTGGTTTCGATCTTGTAGAGGTGGCTCCATCGCCAAAGAGCGACGATGAGTGGGATGCAAATGTGGGAGCTAGGATGTTATATAAATTATGTAATTTGGCATTGAAATAAAAAAATGTTACCTTTGTATGTTATTTAAGGGAACTTCTAAAATCTATCAAAACAGAATTTGCAATTACCCTTATAATGTGAACGATAACAATTAACTAAAAAACAGATAATGAGCAGCGAAGAGATAATAAACAGTGCGGAAAACCATGAAGAGTATTCAGCAAGTAGTATTCAGGTATTAGAGGGTTTAGAGGCGGTTCGTAAACGCCCTGCGATGTATATCGGAGATATTGGAGTTAAGGGTCTACATCACCTTGTATATGAGGTTGTCGACAACTCTATCGACGAGGCACTTGCAGGCCACTGCGACCACATCGAAGTGTTTGTAAACACCGACAACTCTATTACAGTTGTCGATAATGGTCGTGGTATTCCTACCGACTACCACCCAAAAGAGAAAAAATCAGCACTAGAGGTTGTACTTACAGTTCTTCATGCTGGTGGTAAATTCGACAAAGATAGCTATAAAGTGTCGGGAGGTCTGCATGGTGTGGGTGTGTCGTGTGTTAATGCGCTTTCTGTAATGTTGGAGGCTGTGGTTCACCGTAATGGCAAAATCTACCGTCAAACTTTTAGTAAAGGTGCGCCTACAATGGAAATTGAGGTGATTGGCGAGACAGATCGTACCGGTACCACCATCACTTTCCTTCCAGACGATACAATCTTTACCGATACAATCTACAACTTCGATATTCTTTCGTCACGACTTCGTGAGCTTGCATTCCTTAACAAGGGAATCTCTCTTTCGATTACCGACCGTCGTCAGCAAAACGAAGATGGTAGCGATGTATCGATAAATTTCTGCTCTAACGAAGGACTTAAAGAGTTTATAAAATATCTTGATGAAAATCGTGAGAAACTTACCGACAACATTATCCATATCGAATACGACAAGGGCGATGTACCAGTAGAAGTGGCGTTCCAATACAACACTAGCTACAACGAAAATGTACACTCTTACGTAAACAACATCAACACAATCGAGGGTGGTACGCACCTTACAGGTTTTAGACGTGCGCTTACTCGTACACTTAAAAAATATGCCGACGAAAGCGGACTTCTTACCAAAGCAAAAGTAGAAATTTCGGGCGACGACTTCCGTGAAGGTCTTACAGCAGTAATTTCGGTAAAAGTACAAGAACCTCAGTTTGAAGGTCAAACAAAAACTAAGTTAGGTAATAGTGAGGTGTCGAGTGCCGTAGATGCAGCAGTTACTCAAGCTCTTGCAAACTACTTGGAGGAGAACCCAAAGGATGCTCGCCAGATTGTATCGAAAGTTATTTTAGCAGCGCAAGCACGTGTTGCAGCTCGTAAGGCTCGTGAGAGCGTACAGCGCAAAACATCGCTTTCGGGTGCTGGACTTCCAGGTAAGCTATCAGATTGTAGCTCTCGTGATAGAGAGAAAGCCGAGGTTTTCCTTGTCGAGGGTGACTCTGCGGGGGGTACTGCTAAACAAGGTCGTGACCGTATGTATCAGGCAATTCTTCCGCTTCGTGGTAAGATTCTAAATGTCGAAAAAGCACTAGAACATAGAGTTTTTGAGAGCGAAGAGATTAAAAATATATATAAAGCCCTTGGGGTAACAATAGGAACAGAGGAGGATAGCAAGGCTCTTAACCTAGAGAAGCTACGCTACGGCAAAGTTATTATTATGACCGATGCCGATGTCGACGGTAGCCATATCGCAACGCTTATTATGACTCTTTTCTTCCGCTACCTAAATGACGTTATCACTCGTGGTCACCTATATATCGCAACTCCACCTCTATACCTTGTTAAAAAAGGTAAACAAGAGCGTTACTGCTGGTCTGAGGAGGAGCGACTAAAAGCTATCGAAGATTTTGGTGAAAAGGGTATCCATATCCAGCGTTATAAAGGTCTTGGTGAGATGAATGCTGAGCAGCTATGGCACACAACAATGTGTCCAGAGTCTCGCACACTTCGCCAAGTGACTATCGACTCAGCTTTTGAGGCGGATCGTATCTTCTCGATGTTGATGGGCGACGATGTTCCACCACGCCGTGAGTTTATCGAGTCGCATGCAAAATATGCAAATATCGACGCTTAACGCTTATGGCAGAGAGTGTATATATTCCTGAAAATGGTTCAAAAGCAGATATTTATGAGGCACTTGTGCCTCAAATATCTGCTTTGACTAAATATGAAACCGACCAAATTTCGTCGCTTGCAAACGTCGTAGCGGTGTTAAAAGAGGCTTTCGACTTCTTTTGGGTTGGTTTTTATAAAGTTGGTGGAGATGAGAAGCTCCATCTTCATGCCTTTCAAGGTCCACTTGCCTGCACACGTATTAGCTACGGTAAGGGGGTGTGTGGAACAGCTTGGAAAGAGCAAAAAACAGTCTTAGTGGAGGATGTAGAGAAGTTTGAAGGGCATATAGCTTGTAGCTCTGCCTCAAAATCGGAGGTTGTGGTCCCGCTAATCAAAGATGGTAGAGTAGTGGCAGTTTTAGATGTTGATAGCGATAAAATAGCCGATTTCGACGAGTGTGATGCTCTCTATCTTGAGAAAATTTGTACTATTGTGGCTGAGAACAGCTTTTAATTAATTATAAATTATAAATGATTAATGATAAATTACTATGCTAGGTAATTGCTAATCATTTATAATTTATAATTTACAATTTATAATTAAAAAAATGGCTTCATCAAACTTTGTTGATTACGTAAAAATATTTTGTCGCTCTGGAAATGGTGGCGGTGGTTCGGTGCACTTTCGCCGAGAAAAATTTGTGGAGTTTGGCGGCCCTGATGGCGGCGATGGAGGACGAGGAGGACATATTATCCTTAGGGGTAATTCAAACTTCTGGACTCTTATCCACCTAAAATACCAAAAACATATCCTTGGAAATGATGGTGGTTTTGGTTCTGGTGCACGTTGTCACGGTAAGGATGGTGAAGATATTATTATAGATGTTCCTCTTGGCACTGTTGCAAAAGATGCCGAGAGTATGGAGCAGCTTTGTGAGGTTACTGAGGATGGTCAGCAGATTGTGCTTTGTAAAGGCGGTCACGGAGGTAAAGGTAACTGGAATTTTAAGACCGCAACAAATCAGGCTCCTCGCTACGCTTCGCCAGGTGGCGATTGTGTAGAGGGATGGTTTGTGTTAGAGCTTAAAATTTTGGCCGATGTTGGACTTGTGGGCTTCCCAAATGCAGGAAAATCTACGCTGCTTTCAGTTATTTCAGCTGCACGACCTAAGATTGCAAACTACGCCTTCACAACACTTGAGCCAAATCTTGGTATTGTGTCGTATCGTGACTACAAGTCGTTTGTAATGGCCGATATTCCTGGAATTATCGAGGGAGCACATGCAGGAAAAGGTCTTGGAGTGCGTTTTCTTCGCCATATTGAGCGTAATTCGGTACTACTATTTATGGTTGCTGCCGATGCTAAAGATATTGTCGAGGAGTTTAACATTTTGCTTCGTGAGCTTCGCTTATATAATGGAGAGTTGATGGATAAAAACCGAGTTTTAGCAATCACAAAGTGTGATATGCTTGATGATGAGCTTATGGATGAAATTCGTCTGGAGATTAAAAATGCTGCTATCGATATTCCGTTAGTTTTTATCTCAAGTGTCTCAAACTACAACCTCCAACAGCTTAAAGATGAGCTATGGAATGCGTTGCACAGGTAGAGACGTTGCGTGCAACGTCTCTAAAGCAGAGAAGTTGCACACAGCGTGTCCAAAGTAGCCATTGCGTGCAAAGTATTCAAACCAAAAATTAAAGTTTACAACTTATAAAATATAAAATGAAATTTAAAACATCAAGTAGTACACTGCTTAATGTACTACAAAATACAGCAAAGGTAATTGCAGCTAAGCAGACAATGCCTATTTTAAGCAATTTTCTATTCACCTTAAAGGATGGGAAATTAAATATTACTGCTACAGATTTAGAGTCGACAATTATAGCCGATTTAGAGGTTGATAGTTCGGATGAAGATGGTGTTGCAGCAGTCCCTTCGACAACAATTCTCGAGGTGCTTCGAGAGCTTGGCGACCAACCTATATCTGTATCTATTGATGAAGAGAGCTTTGAAATAAATATAAAATGGCTTAGTGGTGAGATTGCTCTTGCAGGTGCAAATGGAATGGCTTATCCAGAAATATCGGATTCTACTATAGCCAATAGCTCTACTATTGAGCTAAGTTGTGAACAGATGTTAACAGGCATCAACCAGACCGTCTTTGCAGCCTCTAGTAGCGACACTCGCCCCACTCTAAGTGGTGTTTTGATGGATATTTATCCTGAGCAGATTGTGTTTGTGGCAACCGATGCTCATAAGCTTGTTAAGATGTCAATCGATGTAAATATGGGCGTAGAGGAGCGAACTATGGTTATTATTCCTAAAAAAACAGCTCAGCTTCTAAAAAATATTTTGGTTAAAAATAGCGATATTATCTCAATAGAATTTAGCAAGTCGGATATTAAATTTACAACTAATGGCTACACCTATATGAGTCGTGTAATTGAGGGTAATTACCCAAATTACAATAGTGTAATACCCAAAAATAATCCAAATAAAGTAATTATCGACAGAGCTGAGTTTCTGTCAAGCCTAAAACGTGTGTCGGTATGTACAAGTAAGGGTACCGACCTTGTAAAGCTAATTATTGAGGATGGCACAATTGTGTTAGAGGCTAGAGATGTAGATTTCTACACCTCTGGAGAAGATAAAGTGAGCTGCTCGTTTACAGGTGAAGAGAGAGTTGCGATAATAGGGGTGAAATCAAAAAATATTACAGATATGCTTTCGTCATTAAGTTGCAAAGATATATCAATCGAGTTTTCAAGTTCTACCCGTGCAATGATTCTTTCGGCTGTCGATAGCGATGATGTCTATGAGAAAAATATTCTTATGATGTTAATGCCTGTTGCGGTTAATTAATTCATAATTCGTAATTCATAATTCGTAATTCATAATTCGTAATTCATAATTATGAATTATACATTTATAATTTTATTGAAATGGTTTTAAATCTTAAAAATCCAATTATCTTTTTAGATTTAGAGACAACTGGAATAAATATATCAAAAGACAGAATTGTTGAAATTTCTGTCGTTAAAATCCTCCCAGGAGGCAAACAAGAGGAGCCTAAAACTCGTCGAATTAATCCTGAGATGCCAATCCCTGCTGAGGCTTCGGCAGTTCATGGTATTTACGATGAAGATGTAAAAGATTGCCCCACTTTTAAGGCGGTGGCAAAGTCGCTTGCCTCTTACATTGAGGGGTGCGATTTTGGTGGTTTTAACTCAAACAAGTTTGATATTCCGCTGCTTGCTGAGGAGTTTTTAAGAGCTGGTGTCGATATCGACCTTAAAAAACGTAAATTTGTGGATGTTCAAAATATTTTTCATAAAATGGAGCAGCGCACGCTTGTTGCAGCCTACAAATTTTATTGTGGTAAAGATCTTACAGGGGCGCACTCTGCTGAGGCCGACACGCTTGCAACCTATGAGGTGCTTCTTTCGCAAATCGAGCGTTATGAGGAGATAGAGAACGATATAGATTTTCTTTCCGAATTTTCAACACGCTCTACAACAGCTGATTTTGCTGGTAGAGTAGCTTTTAATAGCAAAGGCGAGGAGGTGTTTACCTTTGGTAAATATAAAGATAAGGTGGTAGAGGAGGTTTTCAAAAAAGATACTAGCTACTACTCTTGGATAATGAATAACGACTTTCCAGCCTATACAAAAAAGATTGTTACCGAAATTCGCTTACGAATGCAAAATAAATAAGATACAATAATGGCAAGATTTATTTTTATTTCACTACTATCGCTGCTGCTATTTACAACAGCTAACGACTCTTATGCTCAGCAGCGTCGTAAGGTGAAAGGATGTGTTACGCATGTTGTTAACTATGGCGAGAACCTACTTTCTGTTATCGAACGCTATGGAGTCACTTTGGATGATTTAAAGGAGTATAACTCTATTAGCGATGATGTTTCGGCAGGCGATATGCTCTATATTCCTCGTAAACGTATCGGTAAAGCCGATGTTAATGAGCTTGCAGAGGATATTGCAGAGCTAAAAGCAAAATATAGCCCTGAGCCTGAGAGCGAAGAGATAGCCGATGACGATGCGCCAAAGACAAAACTTGTAGAGCGTATCGAAAATCGTCAACATATCGTAAAAGCAGGCGAAACCTACTACTCTATAAGCAAACAGTATGAGGTTTCGGTTGAAGATATTGAGGCGGCAAATCCTGATATTTACCAAAACGATATTTCGATTGGGACAGCTATCAATGTGCCTATAAAAGTGATTGAAGAGGTAGTTGAGGGTGGTATTATGGATCAAGAGAGCGCAAACTTTGAAAATATTCCTAATCGTACATCCTACCGATTCAACCAGTATAACAACGCATTTAAGGTATCCTTGCTGCTTCCTCTTGTAAATGAGAGTAGGCAGAGCAAACAATTTACAGAGTTTTATCAAGGATTTTTAATTGGTCTCGACTCTCTAAAAAATGAGGGAGTTTCGGCAGAGGTTAATGTTATAAATGTTGAAAAAGATAGCAAATATCTCGACCATATCCTAAACTCTGGTGAGCTGGATGGAAGCGATATAATTTTTGGTCCAATCTATAGCGACCAAGTTGGAAAGGTTGCAGAGCGTTATCAGATGCAGGGAATACCAGTGGTTTCGCCACTTGCAGCGGTCGATAGCAGTGCGCCAAATATTTTCCAAGTTTCTCCAGGTGAGAGCCAAAAATATGATAAGCTTCGTAGCTATTTTATAGGCAAAAAGGTGGTTGTCTTTACCACCGACAATGATGATAGAGAGCTTATTGATGTAATCTCTACTTTCGAAAAAGATAGTATGTTTGTGGAGGTGTTCGACAATAAAAAGAATGCCGATGCCTATGCACTTGAGATTGGCGATGCTGCAAATGTGGTCTATGTTTGTGCTGCACAGGATGAGATGGTGGCAGATGCCATAATCTCAAAAATTAGAATGATTAGGATGTTTGCAAACTACAAAAATGTGAGCACTGTAGCCTCTTCTAAAACTGCACGTATGACAAATATCGACCCTGCTGTTCTATTTAGTGCAAATGTACTCTACGTCACCTCTTACCATGCCGACCGCATAAATCCAGAGGTTAAATATTTTGATAATCGATATATTCGACAGTTTGGTTCTACTCCATCGCTCTACAGTTATCGTGGCTATGATGTGGCACTATTCTTTCTAGGCTCATTGAAAGAGTTTGAAGAGGATTTTAACGAATATATAGAGGATTACCACACCACAATACTTCAAGTAACTTACCGTTTTAATAGAGAAAATGGTACAGGCAAGATGGTTAACGAAGAGTGGATGCTTGTTAATTATACTCCTGAGTATGAGATAATCAGCAGGTAATTTTTAATTCATAATTCATAATTCATAATGCATAATTAAATTGTCATCAACAACTTAGCATTATTCATTATTAATAATTTTCTTATGAAACGTAAATTAGTAGTAATTCCGACCTTTAACGAAAAGGAAAATATAGAGGCGATAGTACGTAAAGTGATGTCGCTAGAGGGTAATTTTGAGATACTAGTTGTCGACGATTCCTCGCCAGATGGTACCGCCGATATTGTTCGCTCGCTTCAGAGTGAATTTGGTGATAGACTTCACCTCTTAGAGCGTAAAGGTAAGTTGGGATTGGCTACAGCCTATATCACCGCTTTTAAATGGTCGATGGAGCATGGCTACGACTATAGTTTCGAGATGGATGCCGACTTTTCACACAATCCCGACGACTTGATTCGCCTATATAATGCTTGTGAAACAGAGGGAAACGATGTTGCTATTGGTTCACGATATGTTAAAGGGGTAAATGTGGTAAACTGGCCAATTGGGCGTATCATAATGTCCTATTTCGCTTCGGTTTATGTGCGAAAAGTTACTCGTATGCCGATAATGGATGCCACAGCAGGGTTTATTTGCTACTCCAAAAAGGCTCTCGAAACGCTTGAAGTAGACAAAATACGCATGAAAGGTTACGGATTCCAAATAGAGATGAAATTTCGCTGTTGGAAGCGTGGAATGAAGATAAAAGAGGTGTCGATTATCTTTACCGACCGCACACTTGGAACCTCAAAAATGAGCAGTGGAATATTTGGTGAAGCATTTTGGGGCGTTCTTGGTTTGCGTTTTAGAAAAATGAAATAAGGGTCATTTAAAAATTATTTCCATGAAAATACTAATAACAAACGGAACAATCGTAAATGAAGGTAGAGTCGAAAATGGCTCAGTAGTTATCGATAATGACAAAATTTTACAGGTTTGTTACGGCTCTAATAGTGAGCTTTTGGAGCAAAAATATGATAAGGTAATTGATGCCACAGGTGGATATATAATTGCAGGTGTAATCGACGACCAAGTCCATTTCCGTGAACCGGGTTTGACCTATAAAGGCGATATTAAGAGCGAGTCTCGTGCTGGTTTGGCTGGTGGGGTAACTTCATATATGGAGATGCCTAACTGTAAACCTCCTACCACAACGCTTTCGCTCTTAGAGGATAAATTTGCAATTGCTGCCGAAAATTCATATTCTAACTACTCATTCTATCTAGGTGCGACAAACGAAAATTGGAGCGAAATAGCCTCTGTCGATCCAAAAAAAGTGTGTGGGTTAAAGGTGTTTATGGGAAGTTCTACAGGCAATATGCTTGTGGATAGTAAAGAGATGCTTAGCCAAATTTTTAAAGAGTCGCCGCTGTTAATTACCACCCATTGCGAAAGCGAGGAGATAGTACAGGCAAATATGGCACGATTTAAGGCTGAGTATGGCGAAAATATTACCCCGAGTATGCACCCTATTATCCGCTCTGCTGAGGCGTGTTACCGAAGTAGTAGTCAGGCGGTTGAGCTTGCCACAAAATACAATGCTAGGCTTCATGTCTTGCATATTAGCAGCGCAAAAGAGATGTCGCTATTTTCAGCGGCTCCCCTTACTGCCGACAAACGAATTACTGCTGAGGTGTGTGTTCACCACCTTATGTTTGACGATACATTCTATGCCAAAAAAGGCAATTTTATAAAGTGGAATCCTGCAATCAAAACTCCAGAGGATAGAGTATCACTTGTTGAGGCTTTAAAAATGGGTAAAATCGACGTTGTAGCCACCGACCACGCTCCTCACACCTTAGAGGAGAAGAGCATGCCTTACCTGCAAGCCCCTTCGGGTGGCCCGCTTCTTTCGCACTCATTGGTAGGTATGTTAGAGCTAGTCGAAAGAGGTGAAATTTCGGTAGAGTTGGTCGTAGAGAAGATGGCGCACGCTCCTGCAAAGCTATATAATGTTGAAAAACGTGGATTTTTGCGTGAAGGCTATTTTGCAGATATTGCAGTGGTTCAAAAAGATACGCTTTGGAGTGTTGAAAAATCAAATATTCTATATAAATGTGGTTGGTCGCCATTTGAGGGCGATAGCTTCACACATCGTGTGAGTCACACCATCGTAAATGGCACTGTAGCCTACGAAAATGGAGTGATAAACGAGGAGTGTAGAGGTCGTAGATTATCATTTGATAGATAGATTAATTGTAGAGACGTTGTGTACAACGTCTGTAATCGATATATTTAAAAATATAAATGAAACTTAAAGATTTAAAACTAGCAGCCGAAGCAGGCAAAAAACTACATATCGAGACTTTTGGCTGTCAGATGAATATAGTTGATAGCGAGCTTGTTGTCTCAATCATGAAAGAACATGGCTATGGATATACCGAGCAGATGAAAGAGGCTGATATTATCCTACTCAACACCTGTTCAATACGAGATAATGCCGAACAAAAAATTTGGGCACGACTACGTGAACTTGGTGCATTAAAACGCAAAAAACGTGGTACTTTAGTGGGCGTTATTGGCTGTATGGCTGAGCGATTGAAAGATAAATTACTCGAAAATGGCACAGTCGATATTGTTGTAGGTCCAGATGGATACCGATCTATTCCAGAGCTTGTTCGAGCAGCAGGTGTTGGCGATAAAGGGGTTAATGTACTGCTTTCGGGCGAAGAGACTTATGGCGAAATTTCGCCTGTTCGCCTTGACAAAGGGGGTATTTCGGCGTATGTTGCAATTATGCGTGGTTGTAATAATATGTGTTCTTACTGCGTGGTACCTTACACTCGTGGAAGAGAGCGTAGTCGCAATCCTTACACCATCTTAGACGAGGTGCGTGAGATGTTAAAGGATGGTTATAAAGAAGTTACGCTTCTTGGTCAAAATGTTAACTCTTATGATTGGGAAGATGAGCAAGGTAAGGTTAGTTTCCCTGAATTAATGCGTCGTGTAGCGGCTCTTTCACCTGAGTTGCGTGTTCGTTTTGCCACTTCACATCCAAAAGATTTAAGCGATGAGTTAATCGAGGTTATCGCCACAAATCCAAATATCTGTCGTTCTGTACATCTTCCTGTTCAGTCGGGAAGCGATAAAATGTTGGAGACAATGAACCGAAAATATAACCGTGAGTGGTATATGGGGCGTATGAGAGCTATAAAAAATGTAATTCCAGATTGTGCTATCACTACCGATATAATTGCAGGTTTTTGCGGTGAGACAGAAGACGACCATAAAGCCACACTTTCACTAATGGAAGAGGTGGGATATGAGTTTGCATTTATGTTTAAATATTCTGACCGCCCTGGCACTAAAGCCCATCGCACGATGGAGGATAATGTGGAGGAGAGCGTAAAAGTAGCTCGCCTAACGGAGATTGTAAACCTACAAAATAGACTCTCGCATGAGAGTAATCTTCGTGATATTGGCTCTACTTTTGAAGTGCTCGTAGAGGGTAGCTCTAAACGTAACGTAGAGGAGAATTTTGGTCGTACTTCGCAAAATAAGGTGGTAGTATTTGCTAAAGGCGATACAAAACCAGGAGATTACGTAAATGTAGTGATTGAAAGCTGTAGTAGTGCTACTTTACGAGGAAAATTAGTTTAATAATATTAGTGTTCGTTAAACTTATAATGAGGATGACTCAAAAGTCCTTAAAATATACAAACAACCCTTGCCACAAGCTCTGTGACAGGGGTTCTTTGTAAAATATCTTTCCGTTCGCTACAGTAGAGACGTTGGGTCCAACGTCTACAACCAAACAAAGACAATCAAAAAATAATGATTAAATTTTAGTATTTTCCTTAAAATTTACTACATTTGCATTACATAAGTAGTGTAAAACAATTATTGCCATATTCTTAATAGCACTCTTGGAGCGATATTTTTCACTATTAAATCTCAATATAGAACCACTATATTTTCGATTCAATAGCAAAAAATCTCA
>JAWXTR010000005.1:13086-53874 GCA_044433365.1 Rikenellaceae bacterium | reverse complement strand
CCCAGATATCGAAGCATGCAGTTGGGAAGCAGTGACAGATGGTTATCCAATTTTAGACTATAATAACACACCAAACAACGACTAAAAGAGAGAATAATAAGATAATGAACCCCTCAAAATCTGTTACGTAAATTAATTTTGCAGCTCGGCAGTAGAGACGTAGCCCTGCTACGTCTGCAACAACAATAGGTTATTGTTTTAAAAAAAGTTTTTGAAAACAAATCGGGGTTGTTTTACAGACGTAGCAGGGCTACGTCTCTACTGCTGTGTTCAGTTACCTGTGTTCGATTACAGACGTTGGACCCAACGTCTCTACTGCTGAGTGCAGAATTTATTTACTTTTTTACCAAAGTACAAATTTTTGTATATCTTTGCGGCTTCACTTATGGGAATTTTCCCATTTAAAAATGTTAATATGAAGAAATTATTTTTTGTAGCATCTCTACTTGTTGCCTCTTTTGCAGCAAGAGCAGAGGGTTATCAAGTAAACCTTCAAAGTGCACGTCAGACAGGTATGGGACACGTTGGGGTAGCGTTAAAGTTGGGTAGTGAGAGTATGTTCTTTAATCCTGCGGGTCTATCTTTTATGTCGAGTAATATTGATCTATCTTTTGGGGGTTCAGCAATATTTGCAACTGCAACTTACAGCAGTGGTGATACTTATGCTGAGACTGATAACACTCCAAGTACTCCTATTTTCTTACAAGCAGCTTTCAAAATCTCTGATAAGTTAGCAGCAGGTTTGAGTGTAACTACTCCATACGGAAGTAGCCTAAATTGGGGTAAAGATTGGGCAGGTGCTGATTTAGTACAGGATATTGCGCTAAAAGCGTATAATATTCAGCCAACAATATCTTACCGCATTACTGATAAATTGAGTATCGGTGGTGGTTTGATGATAAATTTTGGCGATGTATCAATTTCTCGTGCTCTTCTTCCAGCTGGAACCCTAGTTCCTGCGTTGGGCACCGATTATGCTGATGTAATTCCTGTTTCTGCTACTCTTACTGGTAGTGCAGGTATAAAATTGGGCTACAACATAGGTGCTATGTACGATATTACAGATCGTTTGACACTTGGTGCCTCTTATCGTTCAAAAGTAGGTCTTGATGTAACAGCAGGTGAGGCGACTTTAAGCTACGCTTCTGATGCAATTAAGGAAGTTTTGTCGGGAAGTGTTCCACCTCTTGATAATGGTACTTTTGCAGCATCTATGCCTATGCCTGCAAACCTTACAATCGGTGCTGCCTACAAATTTGGCGATAATTTTCTGCTTTCAGCCGATATTCAATCGGTGTATTGGAGTGCTTACGAGCAGCTAGATATCGTTTTTAGCGAGGAGGTGCTAGGCGGATATAATATCTCGTCGGTAAAAGATTATGAAAACACAATTATCGCTCGTATTGGTGGTGAATATAACGTAACCGACCGTTTCGATGTTAGAGCAGGTGTATACTACGACCAGTCGCCAATCCATACCGACAACTACAATCCAGAGACTCCAGGTATGGATAAAGTTGGTATCTCAGGAGGTTTCAGTTTCCGTCCAATCGAGGCAATGTCGATAGATTTCGCTCTGCTTTATATTGCAGGTACAGGCGAAACAGGTTCGGTAAACTACACAAACGGACTTTCAGTTGAACAAACATTTAGTGGTGACTACACCTCAAATGCTTTTGTAACTAGTTTGGGTTTGTCGTTTAGATTTTAAGGTAACTTCTAAAGGGAACTTCTTAAAATTGGATTTTAACGCTTTTTTTATTTTGAGACTTCATCTTTGAATTTTACAAAATGCACCGTAGGCACCGCTACGCCCACATTTTGCAAAATCCAAATCTAAAACCTCAAAATATAAAATCGAATAAAACCAATTATTAGAACTCCCCTAAATATTAGATTCAATAAAATCTATAATTTATAACTTTTTAGACTTTAACTAATCTGCTTTGATGTGGATTGGTTAAAGTCTTTTTTATGCAAAAAATTGTAAATATAAGATTTAAATTTGTAGGATTAGGCGCATAGAGCGCACTATATTTTAAGGCTTATAGCTTGGTAATGTGACACATGAATATTTAAACTTATAGACAAACCGCATTAAGCCCAGTGCTTTGCATCGTAAATAATGGCAAAATCAAGAATAGAGGGTGTTGTAACGAGTGCGCTCTATGCGCCTAATCCTATAAATTTGTATGTACATTTATAATTTTTTATATTATAATCGAAAAAAATTCTTAGATTACTTATTTATGCAAATAAAGGTTTGAAATTTTCGAGCTATTTTGAGTTATTTTACAATCTGAGTTATAAAAAATAACTTTTGTTAATGCTTTTTTAGAAAAAGCATGCCCAGGGGGCTGGCAAAAATCGTTCGTTTCCACTCACGGCTTCGCTCCGCTCGCTAAAAGCGGAAGAAGGTTTTTTAAACCTTTATTGGCATTATTTGTTGTTGAGTGATAAATATATTTATGCAAACGTTGAAGTTGTTTAATTTTCAAACTAAGAGCTGTAAAAGTCTATAATTTTAAAATTAAAATGTTGTTTTTTACTCAATAAGATGTATTATATCACTATTTTGATGGAAAATATTACTATTTATTTGTTTTTGTCTGTTTTTATTTGTTTGTGTTATTTGTTTGGTCTATATTTGTAAGTAAATTTAATATAAATTATAAATTTGATAAATAATTATTATAACCCCAAATTATATATTACTAATTACAATTAAATTCAAGTTTATGAGAAAAAACTACAAATTTAAAGCAAGTGGTCTTGTCCTTATTGCTTTGCTAGCAGTTACATGCTACACTTCTCATGCTGCTCCGTTAGGAACATCGATTGAAACGATGGAGCAAGATTTAAAAGTTTCGGGTAAGGTTGTTGATGAAAACAATGCGCCTATGGCAGGAGTATTGGTTCAAGTTGATGGCACTACTACAGGAGCTGTAACAGACCATAATGGTGCTTATGTTATCAATAGAGTAGAATCGGGTTCAGATTTGATTTTTACATTTGTTGGTTACAAGACAGTAGTTATTGCTGCTTCTAATCAGATAGTTAATGCTACAATGGAGGTTGATGCCTTAGTCGTAGAAGATGTTGTCGTTGTAGGTTTTGGTAGTCAGAAAAAAGTTAATCTTACAGGTTCAGTGGCTGTGGCAGATGCAGAGGTTTTCGAAAGTCGACCAGTGCAAAATGCAGTTCAAGCTCTTCAGGGGGTTGTGCCAGGTTTAAATGTTACATCAAATGGCGGTGAACTTAGCTCTACATCCTCTATCAACATTCGTGGTGTTGCCACCATTGGTGATGGTTCCACAGGCGACCCACTTATCTTAATTGATGGTATGGAAGGTGATCTTAATACAATTAACCCTCAGGATATCGAGTCTATTTCAGTTCTTAAAGATGCTGCTGCCTCTTCGATTTATGGTTCTCGTGCTCCATTTGGTGTTATTTTAGTTACAACAAAAAAAGGTAGTGCTGGCAAGATGACAGTAAACTACAACAACTCTTTCCGTGTATCGAGTCTTATGAATCTTCCGAATACTGTTGATTCATATAGTTTTGCGCATTACTTTAATGATGCACTTACAAATGTTGGTTCAGGTGTTTACTATACAGAAGAGCGTATTCAGCGTATTAGTGATTATATGAATGGAGTGATAGATACAACTATTATTCCTGATTCTAACAGTCCCGACTATTGGGCAAGTCCTTATAATGAGGGTAACGATAATGTAGATTGGTATGATGTAATTTATAAAGATTATTCATTTAGTCAAGAACATACGCTAAGCCTTAGTGGTGGTACTGAAAAACAGCAGGTATATGCCTCTGCAAACTACCTAGATCAAGGTGGTTTTATGAATTTTGGTGAAGATTCATACAAACGTTATGCTGTAAATTTAAAAACTACTGGTGAAGTATTTAAATTCCTAAAATATAGTTATAATATTAAATTTCAAAGAAGTGATTATGAGCGTCCAACAACTCTTACAAATGATGCAAACTTTTATGGTTATCTAGCATTTAGGGGTTGGCCAACACTTACTCTTTATGATAACAATGGCTACTTTTTAATGAATAGTGGTACGGCTAATGGTCTTGAAAATGGTGGTGTATCCACTACTCGTAATGATCGTATGTATCAGCAGTTTAGTTTGGTTGCAACGCCAGTTAAAAATTGGAATATTACAGGTGAATTAAACTATCGCCTATACCACACTTTAGATCATGAAGATGAGCAGGTTGTTTATGACCATGATGTTTATGGAAATATTCAATCAAATACTAGTAGTAGTTATGTAATGGAGGCAAGTGCTACTTCAAACTACATGAATCCTAATATTTTCACTGATTACTCTTTTAGTATTAAAGATTCACATAACTTCAAAGTTATGGCTGGTTTCCAGTTTGAAAGCTATACAAATGCACAATTCTCTGCTGAGCGTAATGGTATTGTTGTTCCTTATATGAGTGTTATTGACGTAACTTCTGGATTGAATGGTTCAAATGCTACTGTTTCTCCGTCAGTTTCTGGTTATCAAGATGATTGGGCTACAGCTGGTTTCTTTGGTCGTTTTAACTACGACTATGAGGGTAAATATCTTGTAGAGATTAATGGACGTTATGATGGTACATCACGTTTCCGTGAAGATAAACGTTGGAATATGTTCCCTTCGTTCTCTCTAGGTTGGAATATTGCTGAAGAGGATTTCTGGGAAGGAATGAAAGATAAAGTTGGTACCCTTAAACTTCGTGGTAGTTATGGTGAGCTAGGTAATCAAAATACAACAAATCTATATCCTACATATCAAGAGATGAATGTTGGTTCGGCTGATGGCTATTGGTTGCTTGGTGGATTACAGCCAAATACATCCTCTGCTCCATCGCTGTTAAATTCGGCTATGACTTGGGAGACAATCAAAACAACGAATATTGGTCTTGATTTTAGAGTACTTCGCAATCGTCTCTCTGGTACTTTCGAATGGTTTAACCGTAAAACGGAAGATATGGTTGGTCCTGCTCCTGAACTTTCTAATATTTTAGGTACTGATGTTCCAAAAGAGAATAATACCGACCTTGAAACTCGTGGTTGGGAGTTTAATATTAAATGGAACGATAGAACTAGTGGAGGATTTGGTTACTCAGCAGGTATTCAAATATCTGATTCAAAGACGACTATTCTTGATTATCCAAATACTAGCTACGATTTAAGTTTAACTAGTAAAGGTGGTACGCCTGGTACGTATTATTCTGGACAAAACTATGGTGAAATTTATGGTTACACAACTATCGGTATTGCCAAAACGCAAGCTGAAATGGATGCGCATTTAGCCACACTTAATAATGGTGGTCAATCGGCATTAGGTTCGCAATGGTCTGCTGGTGATATTATGTATAAAGATATTAATGGTGATGGTAAAATTGATTATGGTTCGCTTACTGTGGGTGATACTGGCGATATGACAGTAATTGGTAATAAAACTCCACGCTATACATTTGGTATTGATTTGTCTGCAGATTATAAAGGTTTTGATTTTAGAGCATTTTTCCAAGGTGTGATGAAGCGTGATTATATGCCGACTTCTTCAACATTCTGGGGCGTTTCGGATGCAAAATTTAAGACTGTAGGTCTTGAAGAACATATGGATTATTTTCGTGATGATCCTGACCATGCATTAGGTTTGAATCTTGACTCTTACTATCCTCGTCCACTGCTTGCTACATCTAAAAACTATACAAGTCAGACAGGTTATATTCAAGATGCTTCATATATTCGTTTGAAAAATTTACAGCTAGGTTATAGTTTCGATACAGAGATGATAAGCCATTTAGGTTTCTCATATTTAAGAGTATTTGTGTCGGGTGAAAATCTTTGGACTGGTACATCTCTTTGCTCTATTTATGATCCAGAAACAATCGACTCAGGTTATTACGGTCTTGCTTACCCTCTACAATCAGTTATATCGTTTGGTTTTAATGTTAACTTTTAATTAGATATTTTAAAATATGAAAAATATAATAAATAGATATTTATCGGCTGTTGCTCTTACAGGTGCTCTCCTTACAGCAACTTCGTGTAATGATGCACTTAATATTGAGCCATCTTCACAAATTACACCTGAAAACTACCTAAACGAAGAGTCTCAATTAGGATCCTATACCATTGCAATGTATACTTGGATTCCTAATCATAAAGATACAGGTTCGGCTTATGGTATGTATGGTGCTGATTCAGGAACAGACAATCAAGTTGCCGCTACTGCTGAAGATATGTATCTTGATGGTGAATGGAAAGTTTTAAATGAAAGTAGTAGCTCGGAGTGGGAATTTGAGCGAATGTATAATGTAAACTATTTTTTAGATGATGTTCTTCCTAAGTGGAAAGCTGGTACAATCTCAGGTAGTGAAGATATGATCGAACACTATATCGGTGAGGCTTATTTTCTTCGTGCACTTGCTTACTTTGAAAAATTAAAGGAGTTTGGTGATTTCCCTATCGTAAGGCATGTGCTTAATAACGATGCTGATGAACTTACAGCCGCTGCTCAGCGTGCTCCACGCAATGAAGTAGCTCGTTTTATTATCTCTGATCTTGATTCGGCATCTATGCTATTAAGTGAGAGTGCTCCTGATGGTAATGGTAACCGTCTTTCTAAGCCTGTAGCACAGCTTTACAAATCACGTGTAGCACTTTTTGAAGCTACATGGCTTCAAAATTTTGCAGGTACTGCTTTTGTTCCAAATGGACAAGATTGGCCAGGTGCAGAAAAATCTTATAATAGTGGTTACTCTTTCCCTTCTGGAAGTCTTGAAGGTGAGATTAAATATTTCCTTGAACAGGCGGTTGAGTCGGCAGCTGAAGTTGCAGAAAGTGCAGTGTTAACCTCAAATAATGGTATTACTCCACAACCAGATACAGAAGAAAATCCCTATTTTTCGATGTATGCTACAGCTGACATGAGTGGTTATCCAGAGGTACTTCTTTGGAGACAGTTTTCAAATGCTTACGGCACAGGGCAGATGGCACATGCTGTAAACTGTGAGGCTACTCGTGGTAATGGCGGTGATGGTCTGACTCGTGGTCTTGTTATGCAGTTTTTGGATATAAATGGTCTGCCTTGGTATGCTTCAGGGTCGCTGTTTACAGACGATAGCGATATTACAAAACTTCGTGAAAATAGAGATCAACGTATTAGCTTATTCCTTAAAGAGCCAAACCAAGAGAACTTATGGTATAATCTCGATTTAAATGCAGGTGCTAATGGTAATGATAGAGAACCAAATGCTCCGCCTATCTATGAATCTTCAGTAAATGAGAAGTATACAACTGGTTATTGTGCTCGTAAAGGTCTTATTCCAGATCGTATACATCATGGTTTGAACCTATCGTTTAATGCAGCTGCTTGTTTTCGTTCTGCGGAGGCTATGTTAAATTATATGGAAGCTTCGTATCTGCTTTATGGTACTTTAGATGCAAAAGCAACAAAATACTGGACTGCTTTACGAGAGCGTGCTGGTATTACTGCTCCTATTCAAACAACAATTGATGCCATTGATATTTCAAAAGAGGCTGAGTTTGATTGGGCTGCCTATTCGGCTGGTCAACTTCTTACTGACAATACTCTATTTGCAATTCGTAAAGAGCGTCGCTCAGAATATATGTGTGAGGGAATGCGTCATGCAGACCTAAAACGTTGGAGATCGATGGATCAACTTATTACAACACCATATAACGTGGAGGGTATGAAGCTTTGGGGTGATACTCCTAACTACGATAGATATACAGATTCAGAGAAAGCTCTTATTATTTCTGGTGCAGAGAATACTACATCAAATGTGTCGGAATCATTGTTAGGTGACTATTTGCAACCACATCGTGTTCGTTCAAATTCATTATCGTATAATGGCTTAACTTGGAAAATGGCTCACTACCTATCTCCGATTGAGATATTGCAGATAAGACTCACTTCTGACGATGCAACAGTTGAAAATGGTTCTCTTTACCAAAATCCTTATTGGCCTACTTCAGCAGGTAGTTCGGCTCAGATGTAATAATGTAAAGGTATATGGGAACTTCTAAAAATCGAATAAAACCAATTATTAGAACTCCCCATATTTATAAATTTACGCAATTCCATATTTCTTTCAGGGGGTGGTATTTCAATAGAAATACCACCCCCTATTTTCAGTGGTAGAAAATAGACTTTTGAAAAAATGTGTATATTTTGTTGATTGTAACCGTCTCCGCACTCACGCATTGACCAAAATTAAATATTAGGTTCGTGTAATTTATATTCTAGGTTGAATTAGCTTAAGAGAGTATTATAGTAGTATCTATAAAACTCTTTTAAGCTATTTTTCTGTTGGATGTAGTAGAATTTGAATTTACAAAAGTAAACTTTACCATATTTATTATATATTTGTTTTTTAATTACGCTAATTATTTGCATAAACAAAATTAAAACAGTATAAATTTATGAAATTACAAGTAATGGCAGCATTTGTAGCCTGCACAATGTTTGCCTCTGGTTGCGCCGAAAGTGGTAGCAGCGAGGCAAAAAAAGCGACATTGGATATGTCGAATATGGATACCTCTATTAAAAGAGGAGACGATTTTTTTGAATATGGAGCTGGTGGTTGGATGAAAAACAACCCTCTTTCGGCTGAGTATAGCCGTTTTGGCACCTTTGATGAACTTCGTGAGACAAGCAAAAACCAAATTAAGGCTCTTTTCGAAGAGTTTGCAGTTGCAACACACCAAAATGGCTCTGTGGGTCAGAAAATTAGCGATTTATACGCTTTAGGTCTCGATAGTGTCAAATTAAACAACGATGCAGCTGCGCCAATTTTAGTCGATTTAGAGGCTATAAAAGCGACAAAAAAGGGTGTTGAGCTTGCTAAAATGGTGGCAAAACTTCATAAAATGGGAGTTTCGTCGTTTTTCAGACTTTATGCTGAGGCTGATGCTGCAAATAGTAGTATGAATATAGCAAGTCTTAATCAAGGCGGTATAAATATGGGTGATAGAGACTACTACCTACTAGATGATGAGCCTACAAAATCTATCAGAGCAAGCTACGAAAACTACTTAAACAGTGCGTTTACTGCTGCTGGTTATTCGGCTGTAGATGCTGCTAGAGCCGTTAAATCGGTGATGAAAATGGAGACTGAGCTTGCAAAAGTTCAATTTTCGAGAGTCGAACTTCGTGATCCTATTGCTGCTTACAACAAAATGGCGGTATCGGAGTTTGTAAAGATAGCTCCAGGATTTGACTGGAATAGTTATCTTAGTGCATTGTCTCTTTCAGATTTAAAAGAGATTAACCCTTCGCAGGTGCCTTTCTTTAAAGGGATGGCTTCGATTGTAGCATCATCTTCTGAGCAGGAGATTCAAGACTATTTGGCATTTAACCTTATTAATAGTGCTGCATCTTATCTTAGCGACAACTTTGTAGATGCAAAATTCGACTATTTCGGAAAAACACTATCTGGTACAGAGCAAAACCTACCGAGATGGAAACGTTCGTTGGATGTAACCAATAGAGTGTTGTCGGAGGCTGTTGGTCAAATGTATGTTGCAAAATATTTCCCTGCTGAGTCGAAAAAACGTGTCGAAGAGCTTGTCGCCAACCTATCTACAGCACTTGGCAAACATATCGACAAATTGGAGTGGATGAGCGATGATACAAAAGCTAAAGCGCACGAAAAACTTGCTACGTTTCATGTAAAAATTGGCTATCCTAACTCGTGGCGTGACTACACAAATCTTCCAATTAACGGTGGCAATTCATATTGGTCGAATATTGTTAAAGCTAGTGAATTTAACTACGATGATATGCTTTCAGATATTGGCAAACCAGTGGATAAGGATGAATGGCACATGAGTCCGCAGACTGTAAATGCTTACTACAATCCTCCTACCAACGAAATCTGTTTCCCAGCAGCAATTTTGCAGCCACCTTTCTTCTATGCCGATGGCGATGATGCAATTAATTATGGTGCTATTGGTGTTGTGATTGGTCATGAGATGACTCACGGTTTTGACGATCAAGGTAGACTATACGATAGTGTTGGTAATCTTTCTGAGTGGTGGACAAAAGAGGATGCAGAAAAATTTACTGCTAGAGCCGATGAGCTTGTTGCCGCTTTTGATAGAATTGAGGTTGCCGATGGTGTATATGCAAATGGTAGCTTCACACTTGGTGAAAATATTGCCGATCAAGGTGGTTTAGGTGTTTCGTTTACTGCATTTACTGATAGTTCAAATGAAATTACAGTGGGTGAGACTATCGATGGATTTACTCCAGAGCAACGTTTCTTCCTTTCGTATGCTACGGTATGGGCAAATAATGTTAGAGAGGCGGAAATTTTACGTCTTACAAAAAGCGACCCTCACTCACTTGGTCGTTGGAGGGTAAACGGTGCGCTTCCTCATGTTGATGCGTGGTATAAAGCGTTTGGTATCAAAGAGGGCGATGCTATGTATTTGGCTCCAGAAGAGCGTGTGAAAATCTGGTAATTTTTAGAGGGAATTTCAAAAATCATGAAAACTATATTTCTAACAGGTGCTGCTACAGGTATTGGCAGAGAAGTGGCACGTCTATTTTACAATAATAACTACAATGTTGCAATGTTTGATGCAAATAGCTCTCAGATGGCTATTACTACTGAGGGTTGGGATGAGAGCCGTTATATTGCCTACAAAGGCGATGTTTGCTCTTTGGAGTCGTTAAAAGATGCTGTAGGGCAAACTTTAGCAAAATTTAATCGTATCGACAGCCTAATTCTCAATGCTGGAATGCACCAGAGTAATACGGTGCTTTCGGTAGAAGATGCCGAATTGGAGCAGATATTTAACGTTAATGTGCGTGGTTATATTTATGCCATAAAAGCCGCTATGCCATCGATGATTGAGCAAGGGGGAGGTACAATAGTTGTAAATGCTTCTGACCAGTCATTTATCGGCAAGGGGTGTAGTTTTAGCTACGGTTTAACAAAAGGAGCAATCGGTCAGATGATAAAAAATATAGCTATCGACTATGGTAAGCAGGGTATCTCTATTTCGGGAGTTTGCCCAGGTACTATCGACACTCCGCTAGCGATGGGTGCGCTTCAACGTTGGGCAGATAGAGAGCTTGGTGGTGATTTAGAAAAGGCTATCGAAATCGAAAATGAATCTTATGTTGTAGGGCGCATTGGAACTTCGGCAGAGGTGGCTCAAATGTTCTATTTTTTAGCAAATTCACCATTTGTAACAGGTTCTCTGCATCTTATTGATGGCGGTTTAGTGGCACAATAATTGGCAGGGTGTTTTTCTTTGTCAGCATAAAGAAGAGTTCAAAAAGCCAAAGAAAATTACTGAAATATCTAAAATTTATAAATTCTCTTGTAAAAAATATAATTTTAAAGTTGAAAAATTTTAAAATTATATTTTTTTCTTTTTATAGAGATTGTAATTATGATTACAAATGTAAAATTAATATTTGTGTGTCTGATTTTTGAATATTCTCCGTTTTTTTGCAATGGATTGAAATTTGGCAAAAAGCACCTATTACTCTAATTATTACCACTATATGATTAATTTATAGTGAAAAATTTGATAAAATTGAAATAATTACTACCTTTGGCATATAAACCAGTTGAAGATGAGAAATAGAAGAAAGTTTATAGTGTTGCGGGTGTTGATGGTGGCTCTTTTTTTGAGTTACTATGCTGGCTCGACGCTTTTTCTTCACTCTCATGAGACTGAAACGGGTACCGTAACCCACTCGCATCCTTATGTGCCTACATCATCTCATAGCCATTCGCAAGCATCGTTAAATACAATTGATGCGCTCTCTATCTTTATGCCAATCTTGGCAACGGCTATAATTTTAGGCGTACTTTTTACCAATATTCTTATATCTTTCTATGAAAGTGTGGTATTGGCTCAGCGTAGTGGTTGTTTACGTCATCTATCTGTACGTCCTCCACCCTCTTATTCAAAGAGAGTTCTAAATTATCTCGAAATCCATAGTTTATAACCCTTTTTAGGATGATAATTTTATCACCCTTTGGTGTTGTGTGTTTTGCTGAAAACAGTAAAATTTGATTCGTGGAATTTTATGAGATTCCTTTACACTATTTGTCTCGAAGCATCTAATTAAGATAGTAAGTCGAGTTGTAAATTACATATTAAGTAGTGTAAAACAATTATTGCCATATTTTTAACAGCACTCTTGGAGCGATATTTTTTACTATTAAATCTCAATATAGAACCACTATATTTTCGATTCAATAGCAAAAAATCTCATCTCCAATAGCACTATTAAAAATACACCAATAATTATTTTACCCTACTTAAATTACATATTATAAAAGAGAAAAATGAGAAAATTTTTATTTATAGTGCTAGTGGCCTTACTAGCATCGGTGCAAAGTGCTGTTTGGGCACAAAAGGTCGATACACATGTTATTGGTGATGTGGTAGATAAAGACACTGGTGAGCATATCCCTTATGCTACAGTGACAATTGCGGGAACAACAATTGGCGCAATAACAGATGCAACAGGGCACTTTATGCTTTCGGGTATTTCGGAAGGCGAACATACAATTACAGCTTCGTTTGCAGGCTATGCAAGCGATGAAATTACAGTTAAAATTTCAGAAAACATTACAACAGATATTCAATTTAGATTAGAACAAAAATCGTTAGAGGTCGATGAAGTTGTTGTAACGGGCACACGTAGTGAGGTTAGTCGAAAAAAGTCGTCGGTAGTGGTAAATGTAGCAAATACAAAACTTTTCGAGAAAACTGCCTCAAATAATGTTGGTGAGGTTCTAAATTTTCAGCCTGGATTGCGTGTAGAGACTACTTGTTCTAATTGTGGTGCTACACAACTTAGAATCAACGGTTTGAGCGGTCAATATTCACAAATATTATTAGATAGTCGTGCCATTTTCAGCTCTCTATCAACCGTTTATGGTCTTGATCAGCTTCCAGCATCGATGATTGAGAGAGTAGAGGTAATACGTGGTGGTGGATCAGCACTTTTTGGTTCGAATGCTATTGGAGGTGTTGTAAATATCATTACAAAAGAGCCAAAATATAGTACTGTAGTAGCTTCAAACAGCACAAGTGTGACAGATTTAGGAACAACCGATATCAACACCTCAATCAATGCCGCATTGGTTAGTAATGATACACGTACTGGTATTTATATCTTCTCAATGCTTCGTAATCGTGATTACTATGATAGAAATGGTGATGGTTTTTCGGAGGCTCCATCATTAGATTCTGAAACTGTAGGATTTAGAGCCTACCACCGACCAACTACACGCTCTACAATAACCGCTGAATACCATTATATCGGAGAAGAGCGTCGTGGAGGTAGTGATTTCGACCTTCCTGCACACGAGGCAGATATTGCTGAGCAGCTACAACATAGAATGAATGGTGGTGGTCTTAAATACGACTACTACTCTAACAATTACAAACATCGTTTCTCTCTATATAGCTCTCTTCAAAGCGTACAACGTGATAGCTATTTTGGTGTAGGACAAGACCCAAATGCTTACGGCACAACATCTGATTTTACCTATATTTTTGGTGGTCAATATGTATATGCAATGGATAGACTTTTATTCTCAGGGGCACAACTAACCGTTGGTGCTGAACATACAGCAAACAATCTTCACGATATTATGGTTGGTTACGATCGTGACTTAGAGCAAAATTCAAGAACTTCGGGTATCTTTTTCCAAAATGAGTGGCAGAGCGATAAATTCTCTTTATTACTTGGTGGTAGAGTAGATAAACATAATTTTGTAGACAATATAATTTTTTCACCTCGTGCAAATGTTCGTTACACCCCTCTTGACCTGATTGGTATGCGTTTAAGTTACTCTAGTGGTTATCGTGCACCACAAGCTTATGATGAAGATCTGCATGTAGAGGCTGTTGCTGGTGAGGTTTCATTGATTGTAATGGATCCAGATCTTCGCCCTGAATATTCTAATAGTATTAGTGGTTCGGTAGATTTATATGGAGAGGTTTTAGGTGTAGAGACAAACTTTTTAGCTGAGGCATTTTATACCGATTTGGATGATGTATTTGCACTTCAAACTCTTGGATATAACGATGATGGCAATCTTCTTTTAGAGCGTGTAAATGTTTCAGGAGCCGTAGTAAAAGGTGTTAATATGGAGCTAAAAATGGGGTTCTCTCCAAAACTTATCTTAGAAGGTGGCTATACAGTACAAAGCAGCCGATATAAAGAGGATTTTGAGTGGAGTGATCAAGAGGGGCTAGAGCCTCAACGCAAGATGTTCCGTAGTCCTAATCAATATGGTTATGCAACGCTTACCTATAATCCTATTCCACGTCTTTCATCATCTATTACAGCAAATTATACAGGAACAATGTTACTGCAACATTACGGAAATGGAGAGACTACAGTAGATACAGAGGTGGTAACACCAACATTCTGGGATACAAATATCCGTATAGCCTACGACTTTTCTTTGACTGATCAAATAAAACTTCAATTGAATGGAGGTGTGAAAAATATTTTTGATGCTTTCCAAAGTGATATTGATGAAGGAATTTTGCGTGACTCAAAATATATATATGGTCCATCGTATGGTCGTACATACTTTATAGGTATTAAATTTACAATGTAAAGCTTATTTTGGTGATAAATGCCAATAAAGGTTTGAAAAACCTTCTTCCGCTTTTTGCGAGCGGAGCGAAGCCGTGAACGTAAGTGAACGATTTTTGCCAGCCCAAAGGGCGTGCTTTTTCTAAAAAAGCATTAACAAAAGTTATTTTTTTACAACTCGGATTGCAAAAATAGCTCGAAATAGCTCGAAAATTTCAAACCTTTATTCGCATGATAAATTAAAATATTCTATAGTGGATATTAGCAAAAAATCAAAAATAGTAGTGCAATTTTTAAAAGAGATTGCCCTGCTATTTTTTTGTTTGTAATTTTTGATTAATTTTGTGGCTACATTGTTTTTTTAACGGAATATTCAAAAAAGAATATCAAAATATATAAAAAATGAATAAAGTAATAGAGGTTAAAACAGACGATATAGTAAGTAGCGTAGTAGTTGGCAAGGTGGAGAAAGAGCTTGACAACTATTTAAAGGGGTGTAAGCGTGTAATTGTAATTACTGATGCAACTGTAAAAGGCTTCTATGGCTCGCTGATTGAAAAGTTTGAACATATAGTGATAGGTCAGGGTGAGGAGAACAAGAATCTTATGGCACTGGGTGCTATCTATTCGTCTTTGTTGGAGTTTGGTGCCGACCGACACACCACTATTGTAGGAATTGGAGGTGGAATTGTCACCGATATTACAGGTTTTGTGGCATCTACCTATCAGCGAGGTGTAGATTTTGGCTTTGTAGCCACAACCCTTCTTTCACAAGTAGATGCAAGTGTTGGGGGCAAGAATGGAGTAAACCACGATAGATTCAAAAACATGATTGGTCTCTTTTCGCAGCCACGTTTTGTGATTTGCGATGCTCAAATGCTCTCTACTCTACCGCTAAGAGAGTTTCGAGCTGGAATTTCAGAGATAATAAAGGCTGGGGTGATAAAAAGCAGTCTGCTATTTGAAAAATTTGAGCAGAATAGTTTAGAAACTTTTTTGACAAATAGAGAGCTTTTAGAAGAGGTGATTTTTGAATCAATTAAGATAAAAGCTGCTGTTGTAGAGCAAGATGAAACTGAAAAAGGAGAGCGTAAAAAGCTAAATTTAGGTCACACTATAGGTCATGCTATCGAAAAATCCACCTCAAATTTTATACATGGTGAGGCGGTTGCTATCGGCATGGTATTGGCTGCCGAGCTGGGTGTAAAGTGCGGAATTACCCCTGTAAGTGTGTTGGAGAGAGTCGAAAAAGTGGTTGAAAATTTTGGTTTTAGCCTAGAGTGTGGTGTCGATAAAGATACTCTGTTTGAGGCATTAAAATCAGATAAAAAACGCAATCAAGAATCGGTAGATTTTATACTCCCTACCGCTATTGGTGAGGCAAAAATAGTAAATTTTAAATTCTCCGAATTGGAAAAGATATTTAAAGAGGAGTTTTAAATTCTGAATTTTGAGAGATTTTAAAAGTCCCCTTTAGCTATTATCCTCTAATTTTAATAAAATGAGAAAACAAGAGAGATATAACGGTATAATTGAGTACTTTAAGGTAAATATGCCTGCTCCAAAGAGTGAGCTACACTACCGCAATGGCTATGAGCTACTTGTGGCGGTGATACTTTCAGCGCAATGTACCGACAAGCGTGTAAACCTAATTACACCAGCTCTTTTTGATGCTTTCCCCACTGCTGAGGCTATGGCTGTGGCAACGGTGGAGAATATCTACTCATATATTAAAAGTGTGAGCTATCCAAACAATAAGGCGAAAAATCTTTCACTTATGGCTAAGCGACTTTTTGAGGTGTACGACTCTGAAATTCCACAACAGGTCGACGAGCTTACAACTTTGGGTGGCGTTGGGCGAAAAACCGCAAACGTAATCGCTTCGGTGCTTTTTAATAAGCCTGCAATGGCGGTAGATACTCATGTTTTTAGGGTTTCACACCGAATTGGGTTGGTTTCAGATAAGGCAACTACCCCTTTGCATGTAGAAAAAGAGCTTATTAAGTATTTTCCTAAAGAGCTAATTGCTGATGCTCACCACTGGCTAATCCTACATGGACGCTATGTCTGTATAGCTCGCAAACCTAAATGTGAGGAGTGCGGAATCTCATTTTGGTGTAAAAATTGGAGTAAAGGGAACTTATAAGTGAAAAAAAGTGATAAATTGCATCATAAAACATGATTTTTTTTCGTTAAATATTATGGCAGAAAAAATATTTGTGCAACTATATAATACAAAAAATTATAAAAACATATAAAAACATATAAAATATTTAGATCCTATGACAAGCGAAACAGTTAACGTAAAAGAGTTAAACGAGCGCATTCAACGTGAGAGCGCATTTGTAGATATTCTAAGTATGGAGATGGGTAAGGTGATTGTCGGTCAACGTCATCTTGTAGACTCTCTACTTATTGGATTGCTTTCAAATGGTCACATCCTTCTTGAGGGTGTTCCAGGGCTAGCAAAGACACTTGCTATTACAACTTTAGCTAATGCAGTAGATGCTCAATTTAGCCGTATTCAATTTACTCCCGACCTTCTTCCAGCCGACCTTGTAGGTACGCTTATATATAGCCAAAAGACGGAAGATTTTACAGTTCGTAAGGGTCCAGTTTTTGCAAATTTCGTACTTGCTGATGAGATTAACCGTTCGCCAGCAAAGGTACAAAGTGCGCTACTTGAGGCGATGCAAGAGCGTCAAGTTACTATTGGCGACACCACCTACAAGCTACCTGAGCCATTTTTGGTGCTTGCAACTCAAAATCCATTGGAGCAAGAGGGTACCTACCCACTTCCTGAGGCGCAAGTCGACCGTTTTATGCTAAAAGCAAAAATATCGTACCCTAAAAAAGAGGAGGAGCGACTTATTATCCGTCAAAATATGATGGGTGCAGCGTTTCCAAAGGCTTCGAAAGTGGTAGGTATCGACGAAATTATCAAAGCTCGCCAAGTGGTGCAAGAGGTATATATGGATGAAAAAATCGAGCGATATATTGTCGATATTGTCTTTGCAACTCGTAATCCAGAGGATTACAAACTAGAAAACATGAAGAGCCTAATCTCTTACGGTTGTTCGCCTCGTGCTGGTATATCTTTAGCTAAAGCTGCTAAGGCTTACGCCTTTATCAAACGTAGAGGTTATGTAATTCCAGAGGATGTACGTGCAATTGCTCACGATGTTCTTCGACACCGTATCGGACTAACATACGAGGCTGAGGCTGAAAATATCACTGCTGAGGATATTATCACTGAAATTCTTAATATTGTTGAAGTACCTTAGTTAATTATAAATTACAAATTATTAATGATAAATGTTGATTATTAATAATTTATAATTTATAATTTATAATTTATAATTAAAGAAAATGTCTAGTAATGAGTTGCTAAAGAGAGTTCGGAAAATCGAGATAAAGACTAAAGGACTCTCAAATGAGATATTCGCAGGGCGTTATCATAGTGCCTTTAAGGGGCGTGGTATGTCGTTTAGTGAGGTTAGGGAGTATCGTATTGGCGACGATGTGCGTGATATTGATTGGAATGTTACTGCACGTAGTGGCGATGCTCATATCAAAATTTTCGAGGAGGAGCGTGAGCTTACAATGATGCTGATTATAGATGTAAGTGGTTCACCGCTTTTTGGTACTACTAGTGGGATGAAAAAGGATATGGTGACTGAAATTGCAGCTGTTTTATCCTTTTCAGCAGCCCATAATAGCGATAAAATCGGTGCTATTTTTGTAAGCGACACAGTCGAAAAGTTTATTCCTCCGAAAAAAGGAAAGAGTCATATTCTACGTATTATTCGTGAGCTTTTAGACTTTGAACCTAAAAGCAAAATGACCGACCTATCTACAGCCTTACGATTTTTGTCGGGTGCCATCAAAAAACATTGCACAGCCTTTGTTCTTTCCGACTTTATTGATGTAAATATGAACGAGCAGAGTGCCAATTTTGAGGAGGCACTGAAAATTGCCCGTTCAAAGCACGATATTGTTGCAATCCGTGTGTTTGACCCTCGTGAGGAGGAGATGCCCGATGTGGGTATTGTAGAGCTATCGGATGCAGAAACGGGCGAAAAGGTATGGGTTGACACCAGTAGTTCTAAAGTTAGAAATGCGTATCGACTACATGGGCAAAAGATGAATTTTATAATTGAGAATACCCTAATGCGCAATCGTATCGACAATGTAAAAATTTCGACCGATGATGACTACGTAAAAATGTTGATAAAACTGTTTAAACAACGATAACGGTATGAGTAGTAAATTTTTAAGCTCTAAGCTATTACTGTCGCTTCTGCTGCTTTCGATGCTTTTTTTACCTACAAAAAAGAGTGGATTTGCCTTTGCAGCCCAATCTACATTGAGGCAAACTGAGCAAAAAAGCGATGAGGTGGTGGTTAAAAATAGACCAGAAATATCGGTTCGGCTCTCTCGTGATTCAATAATGATTGGCGACCAAGTCGACCTGATAGTTACGGTAAAAAAGGATATAACGCAGCTTATAGCTCTCCCTGAGGTTGATGCAAAATCGGGTGAAGGTAAGGTTGAGACACTTAGCGGTATGGTGGTTGACACTATAGCGCAAGATAATCGCACAGTTACCCTTGAAGCTCGCCAAAAGCTAACTAGCTTTGAGAGAGGTATCTACACTTTTAAAGAGATACCTGTTGTCTATATTGATAAGAATATTAACGATACAATCTACTCTGATTCTGTAAAATTGTATGTCGAAACATATCTTATTGATACTGCAACATATCAGATGGCTGATCTTAAACCTCTTATGAAAGAGCCATTCACCTTTGATGAGTTAAAATATTACATGCGTGATATTTTTAGCTCAATCTACACCTATATAGGTTTGGTATTGGTGCTAATTATAGCAGCAATAATTTGGTATATTCGCTATCGTAAGCGTAAAAATGTGTATGTTCGCCCTGCTGAGCCACCGCATGTTACTGCAATTCGCACTCTTGAGCAGATTGCACACGAAAAGGTGTGGGAAAATGGTCGATATAAGGAGTATTACACACGTCTTACCGATGCAATCCGTATATATTTGGTTGGGCGTTATGATATTAATGCAATGGAGATGACCTCTGCTGAGATTTTTGATGCTTTGGCTGAGATTGATATAAATGGTCGTGAGGTTGAGAGAGTAAAAGAGCTTTTGTATCTTTCCGACTATGTAAAATTTGCTAAGGCAACCCCTTCTAACGACGATTGTCGCTCATCTTACGATAATGCCTACTTCTTTGTTGAGGAGACAAAACTACTTCCTATGGAGGTGAAAGAGGAGGGTGATATGAAAGATGCTGTTGATATTGTAAAGCCAAATTCTCAAGAAAATTCCGATAAAGAAGAAGAAAATTTGAATGATGCAGCGAAAGAAGAGGAAAATATTGAGCAGTATAAGCCTCATAGTAATGAGGAGGAAGGAGATAAGATTTAATGGAGAGTTTAATTTTAAGAAAAGTTTCGATTTTATCGCTATTTATCCTGCTTTTTGCCTCAATTTGCAGTTTTGCACAAGAGGGAAAACGATATATCCGAGAGGGTAGTCGTCACTACGAAAAAGGGCAATATACCGAAGCAGAAATCGACTTTTTACGTGCTATGAGTGTAGATAGTAGTTCGCTAAGCGGTGCATACAACCTTGCATCTACTCTATATCGTCAAGAGCGATATGAGGATAGTAGAAAGCTATTTGAACAGGTTGCAAAGCTCGATAGTGGCAATATGGATGGTGCAAATAGTGCGTTTAATCTAGGTGACGGTTTTCTTAAAGAGCGAAAATTGGAGGAGGCAATCGAGGCTTACAAAAGTTCGCTTCGTGTAAATCCTACTGATACGCTGGCTAAGCAAAATTTAGCGTATGCGCAGGCTCTGCTGCAAAACGACCAAAATCAAGATAATCAGGATAATCAAGACAACCAAGATAATCAAGATAATCAAGACCAAAATCAAGATAATCAGCAGAACCAAGATCAAAACGACAACCAGAATCAAAACCAAGACCAAAATAGCGATCAAAATCAAGACCAAGATCAGAACCAAGATCAGAACCAAGATCAAAATCAAGATCAAAACAATGATAATCAAAATGATGGAAATGGTGAAAATCAAGAGTCTCAAGGTCAGCCAAATCCTAATCAAATGACTCCAGAGCAGGCAGAGCAGCTACTAAATGCTGTGCAAGCTAGTGAGGATAAGACGCAGGAGAAGGTTAATGAGAAGAAGGCTATTGGTATAGTTAATAAAAGTGGTAAACAGTGGTAGAGTACTCGCAAGGCGGCGAAATTTCAAAGATGCTGAAAAAATGATTTTGGTCACATACTTAAGAGTATGCTCCCGGCAATCATTTTTTCACCATCTTCAAAATTTCATCCACCTATCGAGCACTCTACGTGGGATGATTGCAAGGCGGCGAAATTTCAAAGATGCTGAAAAAATGATTTTGGTCACATACTAGAAGTATGCTCCCGGCAATCATTTTTTCACCATCTTCAAAATTTCATCCACCTATCGAGCACTCTACTTATTGAGCACTCTACGTGGGTCGATGCAAGGTATCAAAATTTAGTTGATAACGGTTGAGAGACTTTTCAGTAATTCTATCACAAATTCTGAGAAATCCACAAATACCAACAAAATAACAAAAAACAAAAAAATGGATATAGTAAGATTTGAAAACCCTCAACTATTCTACCTACTTTTGATAGTGCCATTAATGATTGGCTACTACCTATATAAATTTAGGGGTGGAAAGGCGGCGATAACTATGTCGAGCGTTGCAGCGGTGAAAAGTTTGCCAAAAGGGGTGAAATATTATTTGCGTCACCTACCTTTTCTGTTGCGGATTGTGGCTATTGGGCTTATCGTTGTTGCAATGGCACGTCCACAATCATCTTCCGACAACCAAACAATCTCGACAGAGGGTGTCGATATAGTGCTTTCGCTTGATATCTCTACAAGTATGCTTGCACGAGATTTTAAGCCTGATAGAATGAATGCGGCAAAGGATGTTGCCACAAAATTTATTTTAGATCGTAAAAGCGACCGTATTGGTTTGACTATTTTTGCTGGAGAGAGCTTTACGCAAAGCCCACTAACTACCGACCATGCTTCGTTGATAAATCTACTTAATCAAGTTGAGAGTGGAGTTATCGACGATGGTACTGCTATAGGTTTAGGGCTTGCAACCTCTATAAACCGCCTACGTGAGAGTAATGCGGAGAGCAAAGTTGTGATACTTCTAACCGATGGAGTCAATAATAGCGGTCAGATTACCCCGATTACAGCGGCTGAGAGTGCTGAGGCTTTGGGTGTTAAGGTCTACACTATTGGTGTGGGAAGTATGGGCACTGCTCCCTCGCCAGCAATCGATGCGTGGGGCAATATAACCTTTGTACAGGCAAAAGTGGAGATTGATGAAGATACTTTAAAGCAGATTGCCGAGATTACAGGTGGTCGTTACTTTAGAGCTACCGACAATCAAAGCCTTCAAAATATTTATGATGAGATTAACTCTTTGGAAAAGACAAAAATAGATGTTGAGAATTATACTGTCTACAGTGAACAGTTTTTACTCTTTGCGCTACTTGCTCTTGGAGCACTTCTTGCAGAGATTTTGGTTCGTCATCTCTATCTTCGTCAAATTCCGTAATATGGGGAAGTTCCCTAAACTAAAACTAAAATTATGTTTAGATTTGAATCGGCGCAATATCTCTATCTACTACTACTGATAGTGCCAATTATTGCTCTATATTTTTTTGTAAAACATCGCCATAGTGTGCGTTTAAAACGATTTGGTAATCCAGATTTAATCAAACAGCTTTCGCCTTTTGCCTCGTGGTATAAGGTGAAAATAAAATATGTGTTAACGGTAGTTGCTCTTGCATTTGTAATTATCGCCATCGCCCGTCCGCAGCTTGGTTCAAAGCTAAAGCAGGTTAAGAAGAGTGGTGTAGAGATTATGGCAGTTGTCGATGTGTCGAATAGTATGCTTGCAGAGGATATTTCGCCATCACGTCTGGAGCGAACAAAATTTGCACTGTCAAATCTTGCCTCTTCGCTTACAGAAGATAGATTGGGGCTGATAGTCTTTGCTGGTGACGCTTTTGTGCAGCTTCCTATCACTTCCGACTTTGTTTCGGCACAAAATTTTGTGCAATATATCTCTCCGTCGATGGTATCTAATCAAGGTACCGATATTGGAAAGGCTCTATCGCTTGCTGCACGCTCATTTTCGGCGCAGAGTGATAAAAGTAGAGCAATAATCCTAATTTCGGATGGTGAGGATCACGCTGGTGCGCTCGCTACTTCTGCTAAGACCCTTTCGGATATGGGTATTGCGGTGCATGTAGTTGGTATTGGTACTCCAGAGGGTACTCCTATCACAATTGGGGGTGAAACTATGAAGGATGAGGATGGAAATATGGTGATTTCTCGACTTGCTGAAAAAGAGTTACAGGAGCTGGCTATGTCAACAGGAGGGTCGTATATTCGTGCCTCAAATCGTTCAATCGGATTGGATGAAATTGTCAGAGAGATTCATAATTTGGAGAGTAAAGAGTTTAGTTCGATGGTTTTTGATGAATATAATGAGCAATTTCAATATATTTTAGCCTTAGCATTGTTATTTTTAATTATAGAATTTGTAACTTTGGAGCGAAAAAACCAGTTTATTGCTCGTTTGACTATTTTTAATAAAAAAGAGAAGAATTAAAAAAATATATATATAATGAAGAAGTATCTATTTTCATTACTACTGCTGCTAATGCCCCTAATGATGTGGGCACAAGATCAGTTTACGGTGAGTGCACCTACGATTGTGGCTCTTGGGCAGCCATTTAGAGTGGAGTTTGTGGCTACAGAGGAGATTGAAGATTTTTCGGCACCCTCTTTCGATGGATTTAATGTAATTGCAGGACCTACAGTCTCGACAAGTACAAATATCGAATATATTAATGGCGTTTTAAACCGTTCAAATCGCTACACCTACACCTACGTGCTTGTGCCAGAGGTGGAGGGAAATGCAAAAATTGGGGCGGCTACTGGTGTAATTGACGGAAAGAGTCAATCTACAAAGACGTTGGATATTGAGGTGACAAAAGAGCGTGGCTCGTCACAGCAGAGTAGCAGCCAAAATAGGTCGGGTAGTGGCTCAAACGAGAGTGGGACAATTCTACCTGATGATATCTTGCTTAGAGCTGTTGCAAATCGCAAATCGGTGTATGTTGGTGAGCCTCTGCTTGTGGAGTTAAAGGTTTATTCACGTGTGCAGATAGCAGGTATAAACAATGCTCGTTTGGCAGCATTTAATGGCTTCTGGAATCAAGAGGTTGCTATGGGTGAGCCAAAAATGGAGCGTGAGACCTATAACGGCAAGGTGTACGACACTTGGGTAATCAAAAATTTCTTGCTTTTCCCTCAAAAAAGTGGTGAACTTCAGATTGAACAGATGAGTCTTGATGCTATCGCCTCGGTAGTGGTCGATAATGGTGCGCAATCTTCGCAAGGTTCGCTGTTTGATAGCTTCTTTGGAATGCGTCAGCAGGTGATGAATGTTACAAAACAGATTAAAACTACGCCAATAAAAATTGATGTTAAACCGCTCCCTACTGGTGCGCCTGAGTCGTTTACTGGTGCAGTAGGGGAATTTAAAATAAGTAGCAAAATCAATAGTGAAAAGATTTCGGCAAATGGTTCAAATGCAATAGTGTTAAATATTGAAGGTAGTGGTAACTTCCCTTTGATAGCAAATCCAAAATTGGATCTTCCTGGCTCTTTTGAGGTATATCCGTCGAAAACAAAAGACAACTACAAAACGACAATTTCAAATATTAATGGTTCTAAATCTATAGAATATCCATTTATTGCTCGTGCTGAGGGTGAATTTACATTACCAGCAATTGAGTTTACCTATTTCAGTCCAAAAAGTTCGAAATATATAACTCTTAGCTCCGATACATTCCCTCTTAAAGTGCTTGCCGATATGACAGGTTCTACCACCAATTCTGGAATTGTTAGTAGTGTGTCGAAAGAGGATTTAAGAATTTTGGGTGAAGATATTCATTTTATAAAAGTTGGTGATCATAAGCTCCGTCCGAGTGGTGACTATTTTGTGGGTTCGGTAGGCTACATTATTATTTTGCTTCTTATTTGTGCTATATTTGCAGCTACGATTATCTACCTCAATAAGCGCATTAAAGAGCTACGTGATACGGTAAAACAGAAAAATAAGAAGGCTAATAAAGTGGCTCTTTCTCGTCTGAAAAATGCTAATAAACATATGAAAGACAATATGCAAAATGAATTCTATAGCGAAATGTTGCGTGCACTAAGTGGATATGTTAGCGACAAACTCAATATTGAGGTTGCACGCCTATCGAAAGAGACAATACGTGAGGCTATGGAGCAAAAAAGTGTTGTTACAGAAGATATTGAGCAGCTTCTTTCTACAATTTCCGATTGTGAATTTGCGCAATATTCGCCATCTACAGATGTTAAGATGAGCGATGTGTATGAGCGCACACTTCTACTAATCGGTAGATTGGAATCAAAATTATAGCTAACCTCTAAAGGGTACTTCTAAAACATTAAAAGAAAAATCAAATAAAACCAATTATTAGAACTCCCCTAAAGAATATTTTTAAAAATAGAGATATGAAGAGTATGAGATATAAAATAATGTTAGTTTTTGCTGCCTTTTTTGTGGTCTTAATAGGTAGTGTAAAGGCTAGTGAGCCTGCAAAAGTGCAGGTTGATACACTTTGGCAGAGAGCAAATGCAGCGTATAGTGCAGGCGACTACCAAAAAGCTGTTGAGGAGTATGAACAAATTATGAATATGGGCTACGAAAGTTCAAAGCTCTACTACAACAAGGCAAACAGCTATTTTAAACTGGGAAACGTAGGAAAATCTATCGTAAACTATAAGCGTGCTGAACGACTAGCACCAGGGGATACAGAGATAGCTCACAACCTAAAAATTGCTGAAGCACAGACTAAAAATAGAATAGAGCAATTGCCAGAATTTTTCTTAAAGAGCTTTTATCGAGATGTAAAGGTGCAGCTTAGCTCTAATGGTTGGGCATTTCTGAGCATTGCGATGTTTGCTCTGCTATTTTCGGCGGCAATGTTCTATTTGCTCTCAAATACACCGTTTAAGCGTAAGATTGGGTTTACTATCGCAACCATTGCGCTATCTTGTTTTATAGTTTCACTGATTTTTTCGGTCGAGCGTAAAAATGAAATTGTCGCTTCGGATGTAGCGGTGATTGTAAGTAGTGCCGAAGCGGTAAAAAGTTCGCCCGATAATAACGGTAAAGATATTTTTATTATCAATGAGGGTGCAGTAGTTACGGTTATCGACAAAATCGGTAATTGGAGCGAAATAATGGTTGCAAGTGGCAATCGTGGTTGGGTGCAAAGTAAAGCAATTGAGGTTATTTAATGTGTAATTCGTAATGCGTAATGCGTAATGCGTAATGAATTAAATTTATGATTGAATATAAAATAGAGAGATTTTTTCCGACGGATGCAATGTTTGATTTAATATCGGCTAATTCGTCAATGCTTATGGTAATTGGGCGTTTTGGTATATCTTTGGGCGTTGGTGAGGATACAATTGAGCAGGTGTGCCAAAAGCATGGCGTTGACACCTACACTTTTTTAGCTGTAGTAAATCTCTTGATTGCTAGAGATAAAGTTGGTTTGAAGATAGATTATTCAAAGATTTCGCTTCCTATTCTGATAAAATATCTCCATAAGTCGCACCACTACTTCATTGACTACCGTCTACCGACAATACGAACAAAGCTAATAGAGGCACTCGATAGTAGCGATGATGTTTCGGTGGTTATAATTAGCTATTTTGATAGTTATTTTGAAGAGGTTAGTATGCACATGAATTATGAGGAGGAGAAATTATTTCCATATATCTCGGCTTTGATTGATGGCAAGGGTAGCGATACTTTTAGTATTGATATCTATAGCGAACATCATGATAAGGTTGAGGAGAAGCTCTCAGAACTAAAAAATATAATTATCCGTTACTACTCTGTTGAGACTACAAACGCTCTTAATAGTGTATTATACGATATATTTGCCTGCGAAAAAGGGCTTGCTCTGCATGGTATATTGGAGGATTACCTACTTGTTCCAGCAATAAAAGAGTTTGAACAGTCAAAAAAATAAAGAATATGGCAAAACGAGTACATATAGTAATAGCTGAGCCATCTTCTTTGATACGTTTAGGCTTGGTTGCTATGCTATCAAAAATTCCATCTTTAACGGTTGATATAGCTGAGATTAGCGACGTAGCTACTATTGCTTCGCAAAGTTTTAGATTAACTCCCGATTTACTTATTGTAAACCCCTCTTATTTGGGTGTTTTCTCGGCTCATCATCTTAAGAATGAACTAGGCAATCGGAATCTAAAGGTTGTGGCTATCCATAGTCTGCTTGTAGATCAGAGTTTAATGAAAAATTACGATGAGCATATTTCTATCTATGATAGTGAAAGTGTGATTGCTAGAAAAATCACAGAGTTAGTTGATAGAGAGCAAGAGGTAGAGATAAAAAAAGAGCTTTCACAGAGAGAAAAAGAGATAATTGTAGGTGTAGTTAAAGGAAATACCAACAAAGAGATAGCCGATGAATTATGTATCTCAACCCACACTGTAATAGCTCATAGACGAAATATTACTAGCAAACTAAAAATACATAGCCCCTCTGGACTTACAATATATGCAATTGTCAATAAACTAGTCAACATTGAAGATATACAGAAATAATTCATAATTCATAATGCATAATTCATAATTTTAATAGTTCGGTAAATTCCTTTAATATAAATAACATATTGAAATTCAATCGTTTGCAAAAGTTTACCGAAGTATTTAACTTATAACTTATAATTTATAATTCATAATTCATAATTAATTAACCCCCTTCCCTATGAAACACCTAAACTACTCAATTCTATCTCTTTCTGCTATTGCAGCAGTTACGACAAGTTGCTCTTCTAATGGCGAGAAATCGACAGACAGAGACAAAACACCAAATGTTATTTACATTCTAGCCGACGATTTAGGATATGGAGATTTAAGCTGCAATGGTCAGCAATATTTCTCTACTCCAAATATCGATGCAATGGCAAAAGAGGGTATGAACTTTACCCAAAACTATGCTGGTAGTGCTGTAAGTGCTCCTTCACGTTGTACAATAATGACGGGGAAACATACAGGCGAGAGCTATATTCGTGGCAATCAATCACTAGTCAAAACTCCTCTAAATGCCGATGGTAACAACTATGGCACTCCGCTTGCAGACGAAGAAATTACAGTTGCTGAAATCTTTAAACAGGCTAACTACTCAACCGCTTGTATCGGTAAGTGGGGTTTGGGTGGTCCAAATTCAGAGGGTGCTCCTACAGCTCAAGGTTTTGACTACTTCTACGGTTATTTAAGTCAAGGCGATGCTCACAAACATTTTCCACCCTACTTACACGAAAACAACACCCTAGTAGAGCTTGATGGCAATCAATATAGCCACGAACTTTTCGAACAAAAGGCTCTCGACTACATTCGTGAGAATAAAGATAGACCATTTTTTATCTATTTAGCTTTTACGCTTGTACATGCTGAGCTTTTGATGCCAGAGGATGATATGATTAACCAGAGAGGCAAATTTGACGAGCCAAATCCTTATGAGCAGGGTAAAACACATTATGGTTCGCAACCAACGCCACGTGCCGCTTTTGCTGCGATGGCAGAGCGATTAGACCTTTCGGTAGGGCGTGTAAATAGTTTGCTTAAAGAGCTTGGAATTGATGAAAATACACTAGTAATTTTCACCTCTGACAATGGTCCTCATATCGAGGGTGGTGCTGATCCAGAGTTTTTCGATAGCAATAATATCTATCGTGGCATTAAGCGTGACCTCTATGAGGGAGGTATTAGAGTGCCGATGATTGCCTCTTGGAAAGGTAAAATTCCAGCAGGTGTAGTCAATAATTCGCCTATCGCTTTTTGGGATGTTCTTCCAACTTTAGCCGACCTTATCGGTCAAAAAGCTCCAGAGAGCTGTAATGGTATTTCAATGGTACCATCGCTAATGGGCGAAACTGCTCCTAAGCACGACTACCTATATTGGGAGCTGAATTTGCAAGGAGGTAAGCAGGCAATTAGAGAGGGCGACTGGAAATTGCTAAAACTTAACACTAAATTGGAGGGTAAAACCTATTATGAACTTTACAATATTGCTCTCGACCCTAGTGAAGAGAATAACGTTATAGAGCAAAATGGTGAGATTGCCGAAAAGCTGAAAGAGCTTATGGCTAAAGCTCGCACCGAAACACCGCTTTATGATATTTAATGCATAATTCATAATGCATAATTCATAATGCATAATTACAGATGCTATCGAAGTTAATTCATAATTTACCATTTATAATTTATAATTAATAATTAATAATTAATAATTCCCAATCACCCTTATGAAACTAAAAACCCTAATTGCCCTATTTACAGCGATTACGCTGCTATTTAGCTGCTCATCAACAGATAGCAGTAAGGCAGAGAAAAATTTTATAATCTCGCTTTCAGATAGCGATGATGCAACTCTAAAAGTTTTAAAAACTATCCAAGAGATTGAAAAAAATGGTGGAAATAGCACCATTACTTTCGAGAAAGGTACCTACCACTTCTATCCAGAGTTTGCATTTGAGAAGTATCAGTTCTACACTAACCATGGCGACTACCTTACTCGCTACGGATTTTTCCTTAGTGGTCTTAAAAATGTAACTATCGATGGTGGAGGTTCAGAATTTATATTCCACGGTGTAATGGCTCCATTTGTGGTTGAACATAGCGACAATGTAGAGATTAAAAACTTCTCAATCGACTATAAATATCCTTTCTATAGCGAAGGAAAAATTGTTGCTACAAATGCTAATAACAACACTTTCGATATGGAAATTAGCGACGATTTTACCTATGAAATTAGAGATGAACAACTGTTCTTTTTAACCCCTTACTACGAATTTCCTATTGGTCAAAACTATGCTTACGACCCAGAGACTCGTGCTGTAGCTTATAACGCTTCAAATATCCCAGATCAATCGGGAAGTGGACAAAAGTTGGATGAGGACAACCAATATAAAGAGCACTATGGCTTTGATTATAAATATGGTATCGACCCTTTTGATTGGTCTATTAGACAGCGTGGTACACGTATGCTTTATAAAGTTAAAGAGCTAAAGAAAGGTGTGGTTCGTGTTACTGCTACAGCTGGAGCAAAATTACCGCAAGTTGGTTGGGTAATGGTTATGAAAGGTCGCCAAGGCTACAATCGCCTATTCTCTGGATTTAAATTTGAGAGTGTAAAGGATTTATATCTTGAAAATATTACTCTTTATCATGCAGCTGGTATGGGCTATCTATTCGAAAATTGCGAGAATACAGATATGTATAAATGTAAGCTAATTCCATCGGAGGGTCGTCTAATCTCTGCTACAGCCGATGCAACCCACTATAGCGGTTGTCGTGGCACTCTATCTATGCGTGATTGCGTGATGCAAAGCCAGTTAGACGATGGAACAAACATCCATGGTGCCTACCAAGCAATCGAAGAGGCTTTCGACGACCATTCGGTTGTAATCCGTGCTATACACCACCAACAGTTTGGTTTCGTGCTTGGACGCAGTGGTGACAAAATCGCTGTTGTCGATCCAAAACAGAAACTTAAACAGCTTTATGAGCTAACTCTTGAGTCGTCGGAACTTTTAAATAGTCGCTATCAAATTCTTACATTTAAAGAGGAGTTACCTAAGGATTTAAAGAAAAATCTTCTACTTGAAAACCTTACTGCACAGCCAACAGTACTAATCGAAAATAGCAATTTTAGTCGCAACAGAGCAAGGGCACTTCTAATCTCTACACCTGCTGGAACCGTTATTCGCAACAACTACTTTAGTGTAGAGATGTCGGGTGTAATTGTGAGCGGTAGTGGTTACGAATATTATTGGGCTGAGTCGGGATATGCCAAAGATGTTGTAATCGAGGGTAATACATTCGAGAATTGCTGTGTAGGCAAAAAGCCTGCCCCTTCAATTATGGTTCATAATGGCGATAATTTCGACAAGATGCAGATGGAAAACATCACTATCAAAAATAATATTTTCAAACAATCAGAAAATTATATTTTGCAGTTACAGGGTGTTAAAGGAGTTAATTTTGAGGGTAATACAATCATTAACAACCATAAATACCCACAACAATTTGCCTCTTCTCCTGTAATTACTGTAGAAAATAGTATGGATATTAAATTCTCAAATAATAAGAATGGGGGAGTAGCTCCAAAAGTTGTTGAATATCTTGATGATAGTGCACAGGTTGAGTTTAATTAATTTATAGGTTAATTCGAATAACCCTAAAAAAGTAAACAAAAACACGCCTTCAATGCTCTCAAAGAGCTATTGAAGGCGTGCTTTTGTTATTGTAAATTATGAGTAAATTCACAAAAGGAATTTTTGCGAATCTACTACAAAGAATTACATACTTTTCAACATATCGTTGTATTTGTTGTAAAGATCTAAGTAGCTTGCATCTATATCACGTAGGCGGAAGCAAGTAGATTTAAGAAGCTCAACAACGTCACGGCTTGAAGCATCAACTTTATGAGCCTCTTCAAGAGCTACAACTGCCTGTTTTAGGAAGTCAACGGCTGTATCAAGAGTTTCGTTATAAAGTTTGTTGTTTGTTGCATCTACAGAGTTAAGCTCTTCAACTTTAGCGTCAGCTTGGTTGATATATGCTAAAGCATCGTTGTAGTAAGCATCAAAGAAATCTGGCTTCATGCTCTTAGTTTTATTATATGCAGCATGCGCTTTATCGTAATCTTTCATGTTTTGGTAAGCGATACCCTCAACAAATACCATGATATGGTCGTCTGGATTATCCTCTTGTGCTTTTTTAACGAAAGGAATTACTTTTGATGGATCTTCACCAGAAACGATGTAGAAGTTGATAAGTTGATTAAGGATTTTTTGGTTTGCAGGATAAGAAGAAGCACCCTCTAAGTATGCTTTTTCAGCCTCAGCCATTTTTTTATCTTGCTCTAGTGCGTAACCTAAGTAGTAGAAAACATCACCATCTTGGTGGTAGTTAGCAGCAGCTAATTCACTAAAGATAGGAGCAGCACCAGCAAAGTCATCACCTTGAACTGCAGCAACAGCAGTGTAATATTTGTACATTGTAGCATCTTCAGAAGCAACTAATGCATCAGAAGCAAGCTCAGCAGCAGCAGCAAATTGAGTTTTTGCACCTGCAAAGTCGTTAAGCATATATTTGTTGTTTGCATTAACAACATAGTTGTTAAGAACAATATTTAAACCAGCTTTTGCCTTTTCTGTAGCTTTTGAATCCATCTCAGCTGCTTTTTTATAAGCAGTAGCAGCCTCACCTAAAGCGTTAGGATAAACCTCTTTTGTCTCATTCCAGAAAGATACTTTTTCGTCTTGAAGATAGATATCTACAGTAGGATATACAAATTTTTCGTACTCCGCACCGTTAATATTTTCCACCTTGCTTGCATCAGCATCTGGATTACCAGCAACAAGCATCAACTCATTTTTAGCCATACCTACGAAAATAGATGAAGAGCTAGCAGTTGCAGCATCAGTTAATTTTTGACCATAACTTAACCATGTAGCTGATTTAATACCTTTTTTAGGGTGGTTTACATCTGCTTTTCCGCTTTCGATTGCAGAGTTAAGTGCATCAGCATTTACTTTTTGTGCATAAGTTGCTGTAGAAATTGCAGCAAATGCAAATAGTGTTAAAAATAATCTTTTCATACCTTTATTTTTTAAATCTAATTTTTAATTGAATTGCAAATTAAGTCTCTACAAGTTGTTTGTTGTAAATACCACAATCTAACATCGTTGCATAAATCACAATGAATTTTTAATCTACAAATATAGTGATTATTTCTTATGAAAATAACTTTGTAATAAAAATTAAGGGATATTTAACATATATTTGTTAAAAACATGCCTATTTTCTAAAAATAGGCATGTTTTTTATAATTTTTGTTTGATATTTTTTACTCTTCTGTCTGATTATCAGATGGAGTCTCAGCGGTTTCTTCGCTTGAAACTGCAACCTCTACACCCTCAGTAGCAGCAACCTCACCCTCAGCTGTAACAATGGCTTCTGTGTCGATTACCTCTTCTTCGTCTTCGCTCTTAGGCACTGCCATAATCGAAGCGATTGTGTCGTTATTACGTAGGTTGATAACCTTAACCCCTTGTGTTGCACGACCCGTAATACGTAGGCTCGATACTGGGATACGAATAGTAAGACCCGATTTATTAATAATCATAAGGTCGTTGTCGTCGTTTACACTTTGAAGCGAAATTAGACTACCTGTACGCTCTGTAACTTGAAGAGCTTTCACTCCTTTACCGCCACGGTTTGTAATACGATAATCTTCAACATCCGAACGCTTACCAAATCCATTTTCACTAACACAAAGAATATCGTTAGTAGAATCTTTCTCAACGGTAATCATACCGATTACTTCGTTATCACCCTCGATAGAGACACCCTTAACACCTTGACTTGTACGACCTACAGCACGTACTGTCGACTCATTAAAGCGAATAGCTTTACCCTCACGAGTACCGATAATAATCTCTGCTGAGCCGCTAGTTAGCTTAGCTTCTAATAGTTCATCTCCCTCTTTGATGGTGATTGCATTTACTCCATTTTTACGAGGACGAGAGTACTCTACAAGACAAGTTTTTTTGATTGTACCACCTTTAGTACACATCATAATGTAGTTGTTGTTGATATACTCTTCATCGTCTAGGCGGCGAACGTTAATGTAGGCTTTTACTTTGTCGTTACCAAGCATTTCAAGTACATTTTGAAGAGCACGACCTTTGCTGGAGCGGCTTCCCTCTGGAATTTCGTACACTTTTAGCCAGAAACAGCGACCAGCCTCTGTAAAGAACAACATCGTGTTGTGCATTGTTGTAACGTAGATATGTTCGATAAAGTCCTCATCACGTGTAGCACTACCTTTAGCCCCAACTCCACCACGTCCTTGTGTGCGGTAGTCGGCAAGCGGTGTACGTTTGATGTAACCAAGGTGTGAGATAGTGATTACTACTTCGTCATCAGCGTAGAAATCCTCTGGGTTGAACTCACCCGAAGCGTAAACTATATCGGTACGACGCTCGTCGTTATATTTCTCTTTTATTGCAAGAAGCTCAGTTTTGATAAGCTCCATTTGCAACTCTGTACTTGCTAAAACACGATTAATTTCGTCGATTTGAGCCATCAAGGCGTTGTATTCAGCTTGTAGTTTTTCTCTCTCCAGTCCAATTAGGGAACGCAGACGCATATCAATAATTGCTGAGGCTTGAATTTCAGTTAAGTTGAAACGCTCTTGGAGTTTAGAGCGTGCATCATCTGGAGTTTGCGAAGCACGGATAATATTTACAACCTCGTCGATATTATCTTGCGCAATAAGCAGACCCTCTAAGATGTGAGCACGATTTTTAGCCTTTTCTAAGTCGAACGCCAAACGACGAAGGATTACATCGTGGCGGTGGCGAACAAAATATTTGATTTGGTCTTTAAGGTTTACCATACGTGGACGACCATCTACCAAAGCAATGCTATTTACTGGGAACGACGATTGAAGTGCGGTGTGTTTGTATAGTGTGTTAAGCACCACCGAACCCACAGCATCACGTTTTACGATAATTACCACACGCATACCTTGACGGTCAGACTCGTCGTTGATGTAGTCGATACCATCAATTTTCTTTTCGTTGATAAGCTCAGCGATTTTGCGAATCATCTCAGCTTTATTCACTTGATAAGGAATTTCCGTAACAACGATACACTCTCTACCAGAAGGTAAAATCTCGATTTCAGTTTTAGCACGCATAATAATACGTCCACGACCTGTTTCGTAAGCCTCTTTTACACCCTCATAACCGTATATTGTGGCTCCAGTTGGAAAATCTGGTGCTTTTACATGTTTGATAAGCTCTGAAATTTCAATTTCGTTATTGTCGATATAGGCTACAACGCCATCGATTACATTTCCAAGATTGTGAGGAGGCATGTTTGTTGCCATACCAACAGCAATACCCGACGTACCGTTTAGAAGTAGTAGGGGTAGTTTTGTTGGAAGCACTGTTGGCTCTTCGATAGAGTCGTCAAAGTTTAGAGAGTAGTCGACAGTCTTTTTCTCAATATCTGCCATCACTTCATCGCTAATTTTTTGAAGTCGAGCCTCAGTATAACGCATTGCAGCAGGGCTGTCACCATCAATAGAACCAAAGTTACCTTGACCATCTACGATAGGATAACGCATAGACCACGGCTGTGCCATACGCACCATTGCATCATAAATTGAGGAGTCGCCGTGTGGGTGAAACTTACCCATCACCTCCCCGATAATACGAGCCGATTTTTTATATGGTTTGTCTGAATATAGATTAAGCTCATTGCTCATACCATATAAAATTCTTCTATGAATAGGCTTTAATCCATCCCTTACATCTGGAAGAGCACGTGAAACGATTACCGACATTGAGTAGTCAATGTACGCCGATTTCATCTCCTCTTCGATGTTAATCTTTATTATTCTTTCTCCTTCTGCCATCACTTTTTATATATGTGCTAAATAAATTAAATTAAGGGCGTTCTGTAGCGAAAAATAGATGAATATTTTTGAAAAAAATTCCATCATTTGACTCTTTGCGCTTACATAGCTCCAAATAACGTGTAAAATTAATAAAAAAATTGAAAAATAACAAATTTTAACAATTTTTAGCGATTTTTAAAAAATATCTTTAAAACGATAAAGGGAAGAAAACCAGCTGTATAACTCTTTTTTGAACTGATTTCAGCTTTACGTTTTATTTTTAACATCTTTATTGCTCGGTAGAAATCGAGATGAGCTTTTATAACTGCCTTAAATTTTGATAGAGAACCTGTAAAAAGATACGACACCCCCACAACTCCATCAAAGCACATTCTGCAAAAAATTGTCGCAAAAAGCTGACTTTTGGGAAGATTTTTATAGAGCATAAATAGGCTATTACGAAAATTTAGATACAATTTTCGAGGTGAACTATTATCTAGAGTTGCACCGCCTAAATGGTAAATTTTCGACTGAGGAACGCACTTTATCGAATAACCCCTCTTTTTTAGTCGCCAAGCAAAATCTATCTCCTCCATGTGTGCAAAAAAATCTTCGTCTAACCCTCCAAGTTCTTCATAAAGCTCGCTTCGCACCACTAAAGCTGCTCCTGAAGCCCAAAAAATATCGGCTACGGTGTCGTATTGCCCCTTATCCTCTTCAACCCACGACAATACTCTACCTCTACAGTAAGGTAGACCTAAAACATCTAAATATCCTCCTGCTGCGCCTGCATATTCAAATTTATTTGGCTCTCTAAGCGATAAAATTTTAGGCATAACCGCTCCCACCTTCTCATCGCTCTCCATCATCTCTACTAGCGGCTCTAAATACCCCTCACTAACCTCTACATCCGAATTTAAGAGCATCACGTACTTTGAGTTACACTCTTTTAACGCTCTATTATATCCGCCAGTAAATCCATAGTTTTTATCCAGCTTTATAACTCTTACCTCTGGAAATTTTGCCTCTAACAGCTCCAAAGAGCCATCGTCCGAACCGTTATCTGCAACGACAACTTCGCTACCTTCAAGTGAACTAGAAAATCGAACAACCGAAGGCAGATAACTCTCCAAAAGTGAGCGCCCATTCCAATTTAGTATTACAACCGATATTAACATCTCCAAAAAAATTTTAACTTTGCACAAATATAATTCTAAATTTTTAGAACTTACCCATAAAAGATAAAATATAATGGAAAAAGAACAATTTGAATTGATAAAAATATCGCTTTTAAACAATTTTCGTCGAGAGATGAACGGTGCAGTAGCAGGTACAATGCGCCAACTTAGTGGACTTGAGGGTTTGCAATCTTATGGTGTTTCGCTACCTACAATTAAATCTATATGCGAAAAAATCGAGCGAAATCACCAATTTGCGCTCTTTCTTTTTAAAAGTAAGGTGCGAGAGTTGAAAATAGCAGCCACAATAATCGACCCTGAGGGCGAAGTAACAGTTGAGCAGATAACTTCATGGTGTGAAGATTGTGATAATATCGAGATTTTAAATAGCGTGGCAAGATTGGCTGGAAAAAGCTCTGTTGCAGTCAAACTTTTTGATAAGTGGATAGCTTCTAAGGATGCAAAATATAGCCGTTTAGCTCTTTTAATTGGAGGTGAAGCAGTAAGAAAAGGAGTAGAAATCGACTCGTACAGTGAAAAGGTTATGAGAGTGGTTTTAGATATAGGTCGTGGCGAAATTAACGAAAGCGTATTTGCTCTACACGCCCTCGAAACTCAAAACAATAGCGACACGGCAGCAATAAAAAAACAACTAACCGAAAGCAATAATATTTTTGCCGCTGAGGTTGGGGCTTTTATTGGTTGTTAAGGGTTGCTAAAGTAATCTTAGAAATTCCCTATAGTTTTATGAGGGTTATTCGCAAAACCCCTTTTGCGGATATGCCTTATTTGCTGTCTAAACTCATTCTCAATAACTGTTTCCGACACAGCAGTAGAGACGTAGCACTGCTACGTCTAAAATCGAATTTTGATAATACCCTGTAGAGACGTTGTGCCTTGGCGGTTTGTAACCGAACCAAAGTAAACAAAATTGGATTTGACTTGGCAAATCCAAACCCAGACGTAGCAGGGCTACGTCTCTACAGCCGAGCTATCAATTGTAATTCATAACAACAGATTTTGAGAATGAACCTGAATTTGCCTAATTAATACTAGGAGAAATAGGGTTGATAGTAGTGACTGTTATATCAGAGTGTGGGAGCGATATGATTGGGTTTTGTGCCATAAGTGTGTCGTTCCATTTTGTTTCAAAAAGGTCACGTTTTGGCCACTCTTTTACCCTTGCAAGAGAGTTTGAGATGCTAGTAGACATATATCTGCTAAGGTATGGTCCATTCCACGATGAACTATTTGATAAAAAGACCCATGTGTAGCCATTTTTTTGCTTTTTGATAAGGGCACTAGTGCCTGCCATTGAGCCGCTGCGTAGCCACTCATTGCTTCTTACTGTAGCCCAACCAATAGGTTTTTTGGTTTTGCTATCATAGGTCATGGTTTTAATTGTTTCGTCGCTTAGAATCTCCTCTTTTGCTCCATAACCATCGATTGCAGCGACAAATTTAAGAAGCTCTGTAGGTGAGGCAACCCAGCCACCAGCACCAGCCAAAAGAGTAACGTTATTACCCCCATCACTCTTCATTTTCATGCGTCCGCTACCGTCGAAAGCCTCTACTGGCTCAGCATCTTCAACCTCATAGTAGCGCACCTCATTTGGGACTCTATCCTCGCTAAAATTGTGTCCAAGTGCTATATCATAACAGCCTGCAGGGGCTAAAATTGAATCTTGAACAAAGCTTTCATAGCTTATATCCGACACTTTTTCCACAATTTTACCAAGTAGGATATATCCTAAATTAGAGTAGCGATAGCTCCCTCCAGGGCGTGAAAGAAGTCTGTTTTTAGTGGCGTAAACCACCATATCATTGACCGTTAACGGAAGAGGTTTGTTTAAGTAGCGTGCCACTGCACTATTTGAAAATGCAGGGTCGCCAAGAGGCGACGAAAATCCAGCAGTGTGACGAAGTAGATGCTCTACGGTAATCTGTTTTAGGTTGCTATACTTTAAATCCAGAAATAGAGAGTCGTTAAGCACTCCCTCCTCGCCAAATACTTGAGATTCGAGCGATATTTTACCCTCCTCTACTAGCTTCATAATAGCTGTAGCGGTAAGTAATTTAGATACAGAGGCTACTCTAAAAACATTATTTACGTTACACTCCACACTATCCTCAACATTTGCATAACCATATCCCTTAGCATATAGTAGGCTATCGTTGCGCATAAGTGCAAACGAACCCCCTTTGATACCCCACTTACGCATAAAAGCTTTAATCTCATTATCAAAACGCTCAGTCGTCTCAAAGCTGCTCATCTCATTATCCAAAAGCTTATTGATTGGTATATCTGGCACTACTAACTCTTCGGATGGTTGGTTATCGTTGCTTGCCGATGGAATAATATGAGTAAAGAGAGTGTAAACATTTACGATTACACATATAAGTATGATAGATATTGCTATTTTTCGCTTTTTCATAATGAGGGGAAGAGATGTTATAAAATTAGAAGTTCCCTTAACTAAAACCACTATCTTGCAAAGATAACAAACATAGTTGGTTTTTGTGCAATAAAAATTAAAAATTATTCAAAATTATTTAAATTTGTTAAATTTTTTTAAGAATATGGGATAGTTGGGTGATAATTTTTACCTAGAGATAAATAAAAATTACGGAAAAATACAATTTTCTCAAAAAAAATAACAATCTTTGTACTTTGAAAATGAAGTGTTGAAAAATATATTGAAAGCTAACCTATTTAGTGACAATATGATTGCATAGATTGATAATTTTAAGGAGTTAGAAAAGTTGCTTTTTCATTAGAAAATGCATATTTTAAAATTTCCCCCTAAAAACTACCTATAAAAATGAAAAGATTAATTATCCCTTGTCTAGTTGCTTCGGCTGCTACTAGTTGTAGTCAAAATCCAAATAGCGGCGGATTAAAAAGTGGTGACAAGGCGCACCCAAACGTAATTTTATTTGTTGCCGACGACCACGGAATTGACGCTTTGGGTTGTTATGGTAATGATGTTATCAAAACTCCAAGCCTCGACTCGCTAGCTGCTACGGGTGTTCGTTTTGACAACGCTTTCTGTACAAGTTCTACCTCTGCTGTTAGTCGCACAGTGCTAATGACTGGTCTTTTTGGTCACTCTACAGCCACTTATGGTCATAGCCACGACTACCACCACTTCAGTACTTATGAAGGCACTCCATCGCTTCCAATGCTTCTTGCTGAGGGTGGATACAAAACGGCTAGAATTGGCAAATACCACTTAGCTCCTGAATCGGTATTTCACTTCGACAACACTTTTGAGGCCGATCCTCGTAGTACTGCCGAGATGGCTGACGCTTGTAGAGATTTTATCCTCGATAAAGACAATAACGACAAACCTTTCTTCCTATATTTCTGTACCGACGACCCACACCGTGATTCGCCATTTGCACATGAAAAATGGGATGAACCAAACGACTTTGGTAATCGTCCAGAGGGTTTTGAAAATATTGAAACAATAGAGTACGACCCAAATGATGTTTACGTGCCTAGTTTCTTGCCTGACACCTACATTACTCGTCGTGAGATTGCTCAATACTATCAATCTATCTCTCGTATCGACCAAGGTTTTGATAGACTTATGCAGCATCTTCGTGAGTCGGGGAAAGCCGATAACACAATAGTAATTTACATATCAGATAATGGCATGGCGTTCCCTGGTGCTAAAACCACTCTTTATGAGGCTGGTATGCGCCTTCCTTGTATTATTAGTGGTGCTGGAATTGAGGGTAAAAATGTTCTTAACAAAGAGATGATTTCATGGGTGGATATGACTCCTACAATCCTTGAAATGACAGGCACTGCATACGACAAAAATCAGTTTCATGGTAAATCTTTCAAAGGTTTAGTCGATGGAAGTGGTGCAAAAGGTGCTGATGTTGTTTACGCTTCGCACGTTTGCCATGAGGTTACTATGTACTACCCAATGCGTGTAGTTCGTCAAAAGCAATATAAACTAATTTGGAATATCGCCTACAAACTAGACTATCCATTTGCTTCCGATTTATGGGCTGCCTCTACTTGGCAACAAATTGAAAGAGGACAAGTGGATAAATTGGGTGACAAACCAGTTAATGAGTATCTATATCGTCCAGAGTTTGAACTTTACGATATTGTAGCCGATCCATTTGAGGCTAAAAATCTATCGCTTGACCCTAAATATGCTAGTATAGTTGAGTCGATGAAAAAAGATATGAAACAGTGGCAAATCGACACTAAAGACCCTTGGCTTATTATGTGGAACCACGATAACTCTCTACAAGGCACGGGGGTTAA
>JAWXTR010000005.1:0-12986 GCA_044433365.1 Rikenellaceae bacterium | reverse complement strand
CTAAATATGCTAGTATAGTTGAGTCGATGAAAAAAGATATGAAACAGTGGCAAATCGACACTAAAGACCCTTGGCTTATTATGTGGAACCACGATAACTCTCTACAAGGCACGGGGGTTAATTTATAATTCATAATTCGTAATTCATAATTCGTAATTCATAATTCGTAATTTGTAATTCATAATTTGTAATTCATAATTTATAATTTTTTCGTATGAAAAACCAGATACTATTTACTGCACTTGGAGCGTCGCTAGTTGCGGGTTGCTCTGAGGCAAAAAAAGAGAGTGCTATCCCTGAAAGACCAAACATCCTTTGGATTATGTCGGAAGATATGGGACAAGATTTATCATGTTATGGCATGCCAGCAGTTTCAACACCAACGCTTGACAAGATGGCAAGCGAAGGGGTTCAATACAATGCTGGATTTACCACAAATCCTATCAGTTCGCCTAGTCGCTCGGCTATGATGACTGGTGTGTATCAAACTCAAATTGATGCCCATAACCACCGTAGCAATCGTGATGTACCTCTAACAACAGATGTTCAACCAATTACATACCATCTGCGTAATGCAGGTTATACATGTATCTTAGGTCACAAAGATGTAATGCGATTTGGTCAAAAAATAGATTGTAATTTCAAACACAAACCTATAGGTGAGTGGGATGGTGTAAATGAGTTTGGTCTTTTTGATAAAGTAAACGAAATTACTGCTGAAGATCAACCATTTTTTGCTCAAGTACAGATGCTAGTTACGCACCGTGGTGACTGGTGGAATGAGATAACTGCAAATGCTGAAAATCCAGTAAATCCTGCTGATGTTGTGCTTCCTGAGTTTATGCCAGACGATCCACTTATTAGAAAAGAGTGGGCTTCATACCTTGACCAAGTGCAACAGATGGATAAAGAGGTAAATATTCTTCTTGAAGATTTAAAAGCCAAAGGGGTGCTTGATAATACGATTATCTTCTTTATCGGTGATAATGGTCGTTGTAATATTCGTGGTAAAGGCTATCTTTACGAGCCAGGTATCCGTATTCCTATGATTGCGTGGGGTAAAGGTATCAAAAAATGTGTTGTAGATGACATGGTTAGCTCTATAGATATCTCTGCAACAGTTTTAGATTTAGCAGGTTGTGAGCTTCCATCATACCTAATGGGTAAACCTCTATTTAATAAAGAGACAGGAGAGTCAACTCCATGGCGTGATGAGTTCTTTGCAGCTCGTGACAATTGGGATGAGGTGGTTGAGTGTATTCGTTCGCTTGATAAAGGCGACTTCAAATATATACGCAACTACTTCCCTGACCAACCTTGGGATATGCACCAACAATATTTGGATTTCCACCGTCCTGCAATTCATGTTATGCGTAAGCTAAAAGCTGAGGGTAAGCTTGATGCAAAAACAGGTGTGTTTATGGCTGACAAAAAACCTGTTGAGGAGCTTTACAATATCAAAAACGACCCATTTGAGCTTGTAAATCTTGCAGAGAATCCAGAGTACAAATCTACCTTAGAAGAGATGCGTACACGTATGGATCAGTGGCAAACAGAGCATGTAGATATGGGTCTTACAGATAGAGATAACCGCACTCCAGAGGTAATGCCAGCTGTTAGAGAGTATTTAAAAGCTGAAAAACCAGAAGAGTGGAAATATCTAACTGATGGTAATGTAGGCGAGAAATATGCTGAGCAGAAAAAAGCTTCGGATAAGTGGGCTAAAGATAAAAAGAAGAAATAGGGGGATAATTTTAAATTATAAATTATTAATTATTAATAAAATGGAAACAATTTTAAAAGGTAAGAACCTTATATTAATATCTACTGCCGTAGTTGCAACATCTTGTGCATCTGAGCAAAAAGCTCCAGAGGTGGTAAAACCAAATGTAATATATATCTTAGCTGACGATATGGGTATTGGCGACTTAGGTTGTTATGGACAACAGCTTATTGAGACTCCAAATATCGATAAATTGGCTGCGCAAGGTATGATTTTCTCAAACCACTATGCTGGTTGTACAGTATCGGCTCCAAGCCGCTCTGCGCTTCTTAGCGGACAGCACACTGGTCACACCTCTATACGTGGTAATCGTGAGCTTACAGGAATGGAGGGTCAAGAACCAATGGATGGCACAACCTACACTATCGCAAAAATGTTTAAAGATGCAGGTTATGCAACAGGTGCGTTTGGTAAGTGGGGTTTAGGTATTGTAGGCTCTGAGGGCGACCCAAAAAATTTAGGATTCGACAAATTTTACGGTTACAACTGCCAAAGAGAGGCTCACCGTTACTATCCTCAACATATCTGGGATAACGACCAAAAAGTGGTATTTACAGAGAATAAAGGGGGCAAACAGGTTGTTTATGCTCCAGATGTAATTCAAAAAGAGACAATCAAATTTATTCAAGACAACAAAGACAAACCATTCTTTACCTATGTTGCTATCGTTCAGCCACACGCTGAATTAATAGTTCCACAAGATGAGATTATCGACAAATATAGAGCTAAAATCAAAGAGGAAAAACCTTACGTTGCTACTCAAAAAGGTGCAGAATATGGCGATCCTGACTTTGATACCATGCCTTATTGCTCCCAACCAGAGGCAAGAGCAACTTATGCTGCCATGGTAGAGCGTGTTGATAAATATGTTGGTGAAATTGTTGCGGAGCTTGAAAAGCAGGGCATTTTAGACAACACACTTATTATGTTCTCTAGCGATAATGGTGTACATATCGAAGGTGGTGCTGATCCTGATTTCTTTGATGGTAATGGTCCATTTAGAGGCTATAAACGTGACTTTACCGAGGGTGGTGTTCATGTGCCATTTATTGCTAATTGGAATGGCAAAATCCCTGCTGGTTCATCTTCTGACCATGTATCTGCTTTCTGGGATATGCTTCCAACATTTGCAGAGATTGCTGGCGTAGAGCTTAAAGGCGATATTGATGGTATCTCGATGACTCCAACGCTTTTTGCTAAAGGTCAGGGTCAAAAAGAGCACGATTTCTTATACTGGGAATCTACAATTAGCTATGGTGGTAGCCAAGCGGTAAGAGTGGGCGATTGGAAAATTATCCGTTCAAAAATTGGTACCAAAGGTTTCGATAATGCAGATATTGAGGTTTACAATATTAAAAATGATGTTGAGGAGCTAAATAATGTTGCTGCTGAGCATCCAGAGATTGCTCAAAAAGGTATCGAAATTATGAATCGTGAACATACTCTAAATCCTAATTTTGCTTTCCCTCTTGAGCAGAAATAGACTTTTAGAATTTTATTTGTATAATTAGGCTAGTGTGCAAAAATATTTTGCATACTAGCCTAATTTTTTTTGGTTGTTCGTAAGCAAGAATAACACCCCGTAGAGACGATAGGTCTATCGTCTGTAACCGAACTTAGAATAATTCATAATTCATAATGCATAATTATTGGTTCGGTAACACCCTGAGGGTGACCCAAAAGCACCCATTTTATACAAACAACCCTTGTCGCAGAGCTTGTGACGAGGGTTGTTTGTATATTTTAGGGGCTTTTGAGTCACCCCCGGTGCGGAAATGATTTTTAAAAGTCCCCTTTAATTAAACTTACTAGGTGTAACTCCAAAACGCTCTTTAAAGAGTTTGCTAAAGTGTGTACGGCTTTTAAATCCAGTCATAGAGCAGACTTGAGAAACCGAATATTCCCCTTTAGATAGCAGCTCAGAGGCTTTAGATAGGCGATACTCTTTGATTAGGTCGAATGGAGTGTGGTCGGTAAGTGCTTTCACCTTTTTGAAGAATAGGGAGCGGTTTACACCAAGTTCACGAGCAAAAATATTTACATCTATCTCCTCATTATCCAAATTCTCCTCAAGTAGGGAGTATAGTTTTGTTAAAAACTCACTATCTTTACTACTTTGAACTGTATTATCCTCTAAAACGGATATCGAGCCTCCTTTGCTAAAATGCTCACGAAGTCGCATACGGCTACTAAGGAGTGTTTCGATGCAAGTTACTACATATTTTGGATAGAAAGGCTTCTGGATATATAGGTCAGCACCATATTCCATCCCTTTTATCCTATCGTCCATTGTGCCACAAGCGGTAAGTAAGATTATAGGTATATGGCTATTCTCAATATCCGATTTTACTCTGCTACATAGCTCAAAACCATCCATTTCAGGCATCATTACATCGCTTACAATAATATCGGGCGATACGCTAATTATTGCATCAAGAGCCAATTTGCCATTTTCAAAACTTTCAACCCTATAGAAGCGAGAGAGAATCTCTTTCATCATCTGTCGCATCTCATTATTATCTTCAACAAGATATAGCAGAGACTCTTTGAATTGACCTTTAGCTTCAATATCAGAAAGAGATGTTAAGTCGTCGAAAATAATATCATTCTCGTCGCTAATGCTTTCAATCTCCACCTTTTCACTGCTAATTATAGGCATGACAAATTTAAAGGTTGTGCCCTCACCTAAAACACTACTAGCAGTAATCTCTCCGTTATGAATCTCAATTAGACGCTTAGTAAACGATAATCCAATACCACTACCAGTAATTGATTTTACTTTATTACTTCGATAAAAGCGGTCGAAAACATGGCTTAAATCTTCGGGTGATATACCCATACCGCTATCTGTAACTTCAAAATAGAGATTCTTTTGGTCGTTATGCCACTTTACAACGATGCTATCACCTTTTGAGGTGTACTTCACACTGTTTGAGAGCAGATTATTTAAAATATGCTCCATCATTGCTCTGTCGGCATTTATGATAATATCGCTCTGTGGTGAGTCGACAATCAGATTTTTGCTGTCGCCTGAGGCAAGCATCTTAAAGTCGATTACCATATCGTCAAAAAAACGGGTAAAGTTAAAATTGGTTTTTTTGCTATTTAACAGCCCTAAATCATTAAGCTGAATAGCTTGAACAAGGTCGATAAGTTGTGCGATTTTTTTGGTCTGATATGCTGCTCTCTGTAGGCGAGAGAAGGTGTTACTGTCGTGTCTATAGCTCTCCATCAAGGAGGTTAGGGGGGTTAAAATCAACGTTAATGGGGTTTTTATTTCGTGAGCAATATTTGAAAAATATCGTAATTTTTCCGAAATATTATCTTTTGCTATTGACTCTAACTGGTAGCTGTATTTTAACTGTTGCATCCTTAGTAAAACTCTTACTGCTAGCACTAAAATAATGATAAACAGCACCACATACATTAGATAGGCAATTGGACTTTGCCAAAATGAAGGTTCAATAATAATAATAAGGCTTTTTATCTGGTTGCTCTTTACCTTACTATTTTCGTCGTTAGTAATTTCAACATTTAGACGATACTCTCCATGTCTTAGTCCGCTAAATGTTAAAAATGATTGAGTTATATCCTGTTGAATCCACTTTTTATTAAGGGGAAGAAGTTGATAATTAATATAGCTATTATCTTCTCCATCATATAGCAGTGACTCTATTTCTAATGAAAATAGATTCTCATTATGTTTAAGTCTTAGAGTATCGCCACTACATAATCTGCTCGAAAACAGCTCACGTCCATCGAAAATTTCACCCTGTTTGATTGGGGTATTAAAAATTCTAAATTCGCCAAAGTGGAATTGTGGAATTTTATCGGTTTTTGAAATTTTTGCAACATCAAATTTTACAGCTCCCTCAATCCCCGCAAATATAAATATTCCGTTATCCAATTTTAAAGAGGCGTATGAGAAAATATCGAATGGCAGACCATCTTTTTTTGTAAAAGAGCGGAATTTTTCGGCTTCAGTATCAAAAAATGAGATACCTCTATTTGTTGCAATCCATAGGTTGCCTTTACTGTCAAATTCGAAGCTCTTTACAACATTATGTTGTAGTCCATCTTGCTCAGAAAAGTTGGTAAAATGAAGCTCTACGCTATCTGTTAAGCTATTTTCTACTCTACATATTCCTCCATGCTCCATCCCAATCCAAAGCTCACCATCTCTGCTTCGTTTTATCTCCGAAATAAAGTTGCTTGCTATAGATTTATGATTGTTAGGATTGTTTTGAGAGCGGGTAATTAGCAGATTAGAGCTTTTGCGGTTTTTGAGCTTTGTAACCCTATAAAGTCCGTGTGTCGCTGTTCCAATCCAAAGCGATTTGCCTAATTTGTCTGAATACAACTCTCTGACAACTACAGTTTTGTTGTCTGTAGTTGGGATATTTATATTTTGAATATCTAAAATTTGATCGTCACTTAAAACTACTCGACAAACTCTATTTGCATAGCCAAGCCATAAGTTTCCAAATATATCCTCGCTGATTGCTCTTGGAAACTCTCTGTTTAACTCTAAACTTGATTCTGATTGGTAGGGTGTAAGATTGCCATCAATTAATTTAAATATCTTATATCTTCGATTGGTTTCGACAACGACCCAAATTCCACCTGCTTCACTATTGCAAAATATAGTTCTTGAATTTTGGTATGGTGGAGGTAGTAAGGGGCGGCATGTGTTATTTTGCGTGTTATAGAGTAATGTCTTTTCGTTAGTTGGTCTAATAATAATATTTTCAGAATCAAAAATTGCTAACTCTGAAATACGACAGTTTTTATCGTTATTGATTTCGAGCGAAATAAAAGGATTTTCTATTTCGGAATACCTCATAACCCCACAATCAAACGTACCAACCCAAATATCGTTGTTTTTACCATCTAAAAAGGTGCTAATTCGCATATTTTCGGATATGAATTGAGCCTCTTTACTCCAATCATCACCGCTATTTAGGTGTAATATTCCATCGCTTTGCGTGCCAATCCATGCCCCATTTTGGCTGTCAAAAGTTATTGCTCTAATTTGGTATTCTGGCAAAATAGTCTCGTCAATTTGGATGAAATTGTAGTTATTGCTAAATTTTTGACTTTTAATCTTAATAATTCCATTTGATTGGAGTGCTACAAAAATAACTCCTTGAGCATTGATAGCAGCAGTTGTAGCTATTTTTACAGTTTCTGGTAGAATTGAACTTGTAACTCCTCGCTCTACATCATAAAGAGATAACCCTTTATTTGAGCAGATAAGATAGTTCGTGCTATCTAGTTTGATTATATCGTTGTTTATGCTGCTTTTAAGTGTGTCGACACGTAGTAAGTTCATATCATAATCGAAAATAAGAGCACCTTCGTTTTCGGTTAAAGCCAACATCCTGTCGTCAGAAATAGGAATAATTTTACGAGTTAAAAAATTTGCCTGCACCCCTTTTTCTGCAAAAAAGCCTACACCGTGGTTGTAGAATCGATTTTTATCGTAGTCGAAAATCGAAATTCCACTCTCTGTTCCAATCCAAATTCTACCTCTGTTATCCTCTGCAACAGTGCGTATTCTATTACTCCCAAAAACCATAGAATCTCTACGATTTTTGTAGACCGATACCGCACTTCCATTGTAGCGATTTAAGCCATCGTAGCTCCCCATCCAAAGATAGCCACGTGAATCTTTTATGATAGAGGTGACGCCAGTATGCGACAACCCATTATCAACAGAAATAATATCTATTGGCGAAAAGTTGCTTCCAAATATATCGCTAATTTGAAATAGTAATATGGTAAATATATAAAATAGCCTTTTTAGTGACATATAATTCGATTTTTAGAAGTTCTCATAAAGTATATTTTTCCCTATTTGTAGGTATTAAGTAGTGTAAAACAATTATTGCCATATTCTTAATAGCACTCTTGGAGCGATATTTTTCACTATTAAATCTCAATATAGAACCACTATATTTTCGATTCAATAGCAAAAAATCTCATCTCCAATAGCACTATTAAAAATACACCAATAATTATTTTACCCTACTTAAGAACCTCTGCTTTTAAAGAAACAAAATTAATAAAAATTTTCTATTTTAAACTTTTTATCTTAATTTTTCGTATATTTGCAGCAACTTTTAAGGAAAAACGTCATTCTCTGTAGTAAATAGTGAAATATTCTAAAAGTTTATAAAATACAGTTTTGTGCTTTTAAAAATAACGGTTTTAACCCTTGCAAATTATTAATTAATTAAATACCCCCTATGAAAAAACTTATTTACCTATCGATTTTTATGCTTTTTGCATTAGCTTCGTGTACTCCCACTGTCGAGCCGAGCAGAGAGCTTTTCAACACTGGTTGGAAATTTTCTAAGCTAAGTAAAGCCGACGAGGAAAATCGTGATTATGGCAAAGCCGATTTTAATGCGCAAGATTGGGAGAGTGTTCAGCTTCCCCACACTGCAAATCTTGAACCGCTAATTGTTAACGACCAATGGCAAGGTATCTGTTGGTATCGCAAAGATTTTGATGTTAAATTAGACCCTTCAAAAAGTTATATTTTAGAGTTTGAAGGTGCTATGAACCAAATTGAGGTGATGCTAAATGGCGAAAAAGTCTTTGACGACCAAGGTGGCTACCTTCCTATGGTGATGGATTTAACTTCTTACTTAAAATCGGGCAAAAACACAATTGCAGTTCGCTTAAACAACTACGATAATGCAGAAACTGGTCCTAAACCTCTTGAAATCTTAGATTTTAATATGTTTGGTGGTCTTTATCGTAATGCTTGGATGATTGTTAAAAACAAAGTTCGTATTTCGCATCCTATTTTAGCAGGTCGTGCTGCTGAGGGTGGTACATTCGTAACATACCCTGCTATCTCTAAAGAAAAAGCTACTGTAAAAGTTGCTGTAGATGTTGAAAATGTTAGCGAAAAGGCTGAAAAAGTGGTTGTTGAGACTGTTTTGACTCGTAATGGTGCAGCGGTTGTATCGGCTAAATCGGCATCTGTTGAGGTTGCTGCTGGCAAATATTCGGTTATCCCTGTAACCATGGATGTTGCTTCGCCTGCGCTTTGGTCTTTAGATAATCCTAACCTTTATACTCTTGCTACAAACGTATATAATGAGTCTGGTGAGCTAATTGATACAAACTCTGAGCGTATCGGTATTCGTTCATTTAAATTTAATGACAATCAGCTTTATATTAATGGTGAAAAAACTTTCCTTCGAGGTGTAAACCGCCATCAAGAGTATCCATATATTGGTTATGCTCTTTCAGATAATGCTCAATATCGTGATGCTAAAAAGATTAAAGATGCTGGTTTCGACTATGTTCGTCTTTCTCACTACCCTCACTCTAAAGCGTTTATGAATGCTTGTGATGAGCTAGGTCTTGTGGTTTTAGATGCAATCTTAGGATGGCAGTTTTATAAAGATAATGATGCTTTCCGCAATGAGTGTTACGACTCTGCTCGTAATCTTATTCGTCGTGACCGCAACCACGCTTGTGTACTTGCTTGGGAGGTGTCGCTTAACGAAACTCAAATGCCTGTATTCTTTATGGAAGAGCTTCACCGCATTACACATGAGGAGTATCCGGGCGAAGAAACTTACTCTTGTGGTTGGATGTCGGGAGTGTATGATATCTATCTTCAAGCTCGTCAGCACCGTATTATGCACTCAGATAAGGTGACTTTTGAGTGGCCTTATATCGTGTCAGAATATGGTGACTGGGAGTATTACTCTACAAATGCTGGTCTTAATCAACACCAATACGACACTGCTCGTCGCTTAGAGCTTTCGTCTCGTCAACGTCGTGGAGATGGAGAGGAGAGACAACTTGTTCAAGCTCTTAACTTCCAAGAGTCGCACAACGACAACCTATCTATCCCTGCAATGGGTGATAGCTACTGGGTGATGTACGATTACAATCGTGGCTATCACGATGATTTAGAGACTTCGGGTGTGCTTGATATTTTCCGCCTTCCAAAATTTGGTGCTGATTTTTATCGTAGTCAACGCTCTGCTCGCAACGATTCAGAATATATGGTATCTATCGCTTCATGGTGGAACGAAGATTCTTCGACAGATATTAGAGTATTCTCTAACTGCGAAACTGTAACTCTATCATTAAACGGAAAAGTTATCGCAACTAAAAAGCCTGATACCGATAAAATTAGCAAAAAACTTAACCACCCTCCTTTTACCTTTAAAGTTGGTAAATTTGCAGCAGGTGAGTTAAAAGCAATTGGTTATAAAGATGGTAAAGAGATGTGTCAAGTAGTAGTTCGCACTCCAGAGGCTCCGGTTAAGCTTCGCCTACGTGCCGATATTAGCGGTCGTGATGCTCAAAGTGGTTGCAACGATGTGCTTTTTGTATATGCTGAGGCTGTAGATGCAAATGGCACTGTAGTTCCTTCTTACAACAAAGATGTAACCTTTACACTTCCTGTAGGCGTAGTTCTTGAAAACACCGATGGCATTCATAGCGAAGCAGGTGTAGCAATTGCACTTATCCGCCTAGATAATGTAGCTGCTGGTGCATTAGAAATTAGTGCAAAAGATGTAGATGGTCTAAGTGGTAGCTTTACTTTAGATGTAAATTAGCAAAATTAGTTGCTTTAACGGCTCATTCTCAAAATCTGTTGTCATTAATAAAAATTTATAGCTCAGCAGTAGATACGTAGCCCTGCTACGTCTGTAACACAAATCGTTATGTTTTAAAAAAAGGGTTTAAAACAATTCGGTGTGTTGTTTTCAGACGTAGCAGGGCTACGTCTCTACCTGTGCGGTGTTATGTTTAAAAAAGGGGGGGTGAAAACAATTCGGGGTGTTAGCGACTCAGTGGTAGAGACGTAGCCCTGCTACGTCTGTAACATAACAGCAGTAGGTTGTTGTTTTTAGGCAAATTCGCTGGATTCTCTAACGCTAGAGCCGAAGCTCTTAACTCAAAAATTAAAGATTTTAGGCATCGTCTTAGAGGTGTTAAATCTTTAACGTTTTTCTTTTACCGAATTGAAAAATTGCTTGTTTAAAGGGGGTAACAACAGATTTTGAGAATGAGCCGTTTTCAGACGTAGCAGGGCTACGTCTCTACCTGTGCGGTGTTAACAACACTTTCAAGAGCGGTGAAATTGCTAAATTTGCAACACAAGTGCAATACGCTAAAAACACAAAAGCTTGATAATCAATCGATTATCAAGCTTTCTAGCGGTATGGACGGGACTCGAACCCGCGACCCCCTGCGTGACAGGCAGGTATTCTAACCAGCTGAACTACCACACCGTTTTGTTGGTCGCTTTCAGTTGTAATTTTGATTTCTTTGTTTGAAAAGATTCAACTGCTTTACTCTTTATGAGTGGCGTTTTACTTCCTGATTGCGATGCAAAGGTAGGGCAAAAATTCGGTTTCTCCAAATTTTTTTGTAACTTTTTTTGAACTTTTTTCGTTGGATATTTTGTTTTAATCCTTAAATAGCTCTTTTTTAGAGGTATAATAGATTAATTTTTTTTGAATTTTTTTGGTTATTTTTTTGATTTTTTTGGTTGTTTGAATTATTTTTGAGTTTTTCTTTGGATGTTTGCACTCAATCGTCGTGTTTCTTTATTGAAATTTTAGATAAAACTTGATTTCTCTATTTTTTAGATGAAAATATATTCCATAAACTTGGAGTAGAACTCGAAGATGATTTAACAATTTTGCCATATTCTTCTTTTAATTTTTGAAAAACTGGACTTTTATTTGATATATTGATAGATGTAAGAGATTTACAGTAAGAAAATGCATATTCACCAATCACAGTCACAGAATCAGGGATTGCGATAGATGTAAGGGATTCACAGTTAGAAAATGCCTGATCACCAATCACAGTCACAGAATTAGGGATTGTGATAGATGTAAGAGATTTAAAATAAAATGCATTTTTACCAATCTCAGTAAATCCAAAAGGAATAACAACCTTCTCAGGGGAACCCATAGCCTTATAATCCGCAGAGGTAAACACCTTTCTAGGCAGGTTTTCGATAGGTTTTATTTGGGGAGTTGGTTCAGATTGGTGTTGGGAGGTTGTGCAGACCTCAAATATAGTCTCCTCTGGTTCGATATATTGCGGTGAAACTTTAAATTCAGAGGAGATAAGCTCCAAAAATGCAGTGATATTTTGGGGGGCGATCGGCTCTGCTTGGTTTCATAGAGGTGGTGATTGCACTGATGGTTGTTTGTGAAATATCTTCGGGAAATATTAGGGTGACACCATCAAAAATATCGAAAGCATCGGGCGGGGTATTGCCTGTTAATAGTTTATAGAATGTTGCGCCTAAAGAGTAGATATCGGTAGTGGGTGAAAATTGACCCACTCCGCCTGTTTTGTACTGCTCTATAGGGGCATATCCTCTGCTTATTCCGACAGGGGTTGAGCTGGTTTGGTTGTTGGAGATATCATACTGTTTTGATACTCCAAAATCGATTAGAATAACATCTGAATTTGCTTTGCGTAGTATATTTGCAGGCTTAACGTCGAGATGATTTATCTTTTTTTTATGTATATAATCAAGTGCATCGGCAATCTGGCGAATATACTCGGTAGCCTCTTGTTGGCATACTGCGCCATTTTCGGCTATGTAGTTGTCGAGTGAGGTTGATTCGAGATACTCCATTACGTAATAGGCGGTGCCATTTTCTTCGAATAAATCGGCAACTTTTACAATATGAGGATGGGAGAGCTTAGAGATATTGTAAGCCTCTTTGATAAATTTCTGTTTGTATTGCTCCACCTGCTCACGGCTTCCTAGCGAGCCAACCGACACAAATGAGTTTTCGCTATTGCGATTGCAGCAATCTTTCATAAAAAACTCTTTGATTGCAACATTTATAGATGAATTTATAGAGCCTAGCTGACCTTGGATAGTGATATGTTGCCTGGCAAGATAGGTTATACCAAAACCGACTTGTCCTAAAACTTCGGTGATGGTATATTCCCCATTTTTTAGTGAGCTTCCAATTTTTAATTGCATATTGGGTGGTTTTTGGAGTTTTTGTAATATTCTAATATAAAAGGTATTGCAAATATAGTTAAAAAAACAGAAAAAGTTGTAATAAAGTAGTGTAAAACAATTATTGCCATATTCTTAATAGCACTCTTGGAGCGATATTTTTCACTATTAAATCTCAATATAGAACCACTATATTTTCGATTCAATAGCAAAAAATCTCATCTC